>NZ_JBARCR010000605.1:0-7889 GCF_049794275.1 Trebonia sp. | reverse complement strand
CTGGCCCTTCGACGCCGACTGGTAGGGCTTGCCGCCGGCGCCGAGCAGCCGGTAGGTCTTCTCGCCGCTGCCGCTGCCGCTGCCGCCGCTGCCGCCGCCGTTCACGCCGCGTCGTGGAAGACAAGGCCGAGCGTGTGCCGTCGGCCCGACCTGATCGCGGACACGCCGTGGCGCACCGGGGCAGCGGACCAGCCGCGCGCCGAGCGGACGGGCCTGTCCCTGGTCGTGAACACGTATCCGTGACCGTGCGGCAGCAGCGTGGCGGTGCCGCGGGACTGGGCGCGCGGGCGCTGCTCGAGGAGCAGGAACTCGCCTCCGGTGTGATCGGCCCCCGGCTCGTTCAGGTTGATGACGACCTGCAGCGGGAAGACCAGATCGCCGTACAGGTCACGGTGCAGGGCGTTCCAGTCGCCCTGGCCGTAGCGCAGCAGGATGGCCGTCGGCTTCACCTGCCCGGCCTCGTGGCACATCCGCAGCCACTCGTCCAGCGTGTCCGGCCACGGAGCGGGACGGCCGAGCCTGGCGTGCCAGTCGCGGGCGATCGGCAGCAGCCGGGGGTAGAGCGCCTGCTTGAGACGCTCCACCGGCTCCGGGTACGGGGCCTTGAAGTACCGGTACTCGCCCTCGCCGAACCGGTGGCGGCCCATGTTGATCGTGGCGCGGAAGTGCCCGTCGTTCTCGTACAGGTCGCGGATCTGTTCGGTTTCCCGGGCCGTGAGCAGTTCCGGCAGCAGCGCGCCACCGTATTCGTTGACCTCGGCGGTGATGGCGGCCCAGTCGCCAGCGTCCACCCGCCGCTTCCACGGGTCCGCGCTCATGCTGCCTCCAGGCTCAGGAGCGTGGTCTTTGCGGCGGTGCCGCCGGCGTAGCCGCCGGGCGTGCCGTCGCTGCGGAGCACCCGGTGGCAGGGCAGCACGACCGGCAGCGGGTTGGTGGCACAGGCCGTGCCGACCGCCCGTACCGCCTTCGGGTTGCCGACGAGTTCGGCGACCTGCCGGTAACTGCGCGTCTGCCCGTAGCCGATGGACGGCAGTTGCTGCTGCACCAGCAGCCGGAATCCCCTGGACAGGGACAGGTCCAGCGGAAGGTCGAAGCCGCGGCGCTGCCCTTGGAAGTATTCCTCTAGTTCCCGTGCCGCCATGTCCAGCCGCTTCGGTGCCCGCAGCACGCGCGGGCTGACCTGCCGCGCCAGGGTGTCGAGCACGCGGTCGTGGTCCTCGATGGCATAGGCCACCCGCACCAGGCCCTTTGGCGTCGCCGCCAGCAGCAGCGGGCCGACAGGCGAGTCGACGGTGGTGAAGGCGACGTCCAGCAGTCCCTCGGCGTCGGCCGCCAGCCCGAGCTGGTGCCTGAGCCTCGATAGCGTGCCGGGATCGGCCGCGGACCCGAAGTCGTCGGTAGAGATGTTCACGATGGCGCTCCTTCCTTCGTCGCGCCTGGATAGTTTTTCCGCAGGTTCTTGATGCCATCGGCCGCGGCCCTGCGCGCCGCGTCGGTGGTGCCGCCGAGGATCTCCGCGATCTCGGCGTAGGCCAGGCCCGCCACGTAGTGGTAGGCCACCGCCTGGCGTTGCTTCTCCGGCAGCGCCCCGACCGCGTGCCACAGGTCACCGTCTCGGTCGCCTGGCACGCCGAGCGTGGTCGGCGCCTCGGGCACGTCCCCGACCGGCGCGGGCTGCCGCTTGCGGGCGCGGAGCACGTCAATGGCCTTGCGATGCGCGATCGTGACCAGCCATGCCTCGGCGTTGGCATCGTCAGGCAAGTCCGGGTAAGCGCGCATCGCCGCCAGGAAGGTCTCCGACCACGCGTCCTCGGCGTCATGGACGCCGAGGACGACCCGGCATACCCGCAGCACTGTCCCGCCGTGCTGCTCCACGACCTGCTCGAACGGCTGCTTCATCACCATGCCCTTCCTCACCGGGAAGACGCCCCCAGCATGCCGAACGTGAGATGCGGCCGGCGAGTTAGCCGGTGCGCATCGAGAGCTCGACGTCTTCGGCGAACGGCACCGAGGTGTACCCGTCGGCGGCGGACCGGACGCGTCGCAGGTAGTCCGGGCTCCGGTCGGCGTTGTCGGCAACGATGAGCGCGCCGGGCTTCAGGTGTTCTTCGAGGAGCGCTAGGACGGGCGGGTAGAGACCCTTGGCGCCGTCGAGCAGCACGAGGTCGATCCGGCCGGGCAGGTCGCGGGCGAGGGTCTGCAGCGCGTCCCCCTCCCGCAGCTCGATGAGATCGGCCAGTCCGCCTGCGGTGAAGTTCTCCCGTGCCCGCGCGGCCTTGGATGGCTCGAACTCGGTGGTGATGATCCGCCCGCCGCCGTTGTCCCTGAGCCCGGCCGCGAGATGCAGGGTGGATATTCCGAAGGAGGTGCCGAACTCGACGATCGAGCGCGCGCCGGCGGCGCGCACGAGCATGTACAGCAGCCTGGCGGTGTCGCGTGAGACGGCCAGGTAGTCCTCCCTCGCCAGACCGTAGAACGTGCGGTAGTCGGCCTCGTCCGTGCTTGCGCTCAGCCGGCGGCGCTCCTCCGGCGTGAGCTGCGCGAGGGCGGCTCTCACCTGAGGCGAGGCCGGTGCTTCCGCCTCGGCGAACATGCGGTCCAGCAGCGGGGCGAGCGGTGCGGTGGTGAGTGTTGTCATGGTGGCGTCAGGCTCCCGTGTCAGTTGTCAGCGTAGGTCCGCCCAGGATGTCCTCGACCAGGGTCGGCCAACTGCTTCCTCATGGTCACCACTGTAGACGCAACGGTGCGTCTTGACAAGACGCACCGTTGCGTCTCTCATGGATGTGACGAGACGCCGCGTTGCGCTACGATAGGCGCCGAGATGTCAGCAGAGACACGCCCTGCCAAGGGACGCGCTCCGCACCGGCGGGACGAGAATGCGCGCCTCGCGGTGCTGCACGCCGCCGATGACCTGCTCGTCGAGCGCGGCTTCGGCGGCGTCACGATCGAGGGGATCGCCGCACGCGCCGGCGTCGCCAAGCAGACGATCTACCGCTGGTGGCCCTCCAAGGTCGACGTGCTGCTCGACACCCTGGTCGACGACGCGAGCCGCCAGCTGGTCGTCCCGGACACGGGCTCGGCGATCGATGACACGCGCCGCTACCTACGGGTCCTCGCGCGGTTCCTGACCAGGGAGCCGGCCGGGAAGGTGCTGCTCGCCCTGCTCGGCGAGGCTCAGCACGACGCCGAGATGGCCGGTGTCTTTCACCACCGCTACCTCGACCCCCAGCGCGAGCGGGAGCGGGAGATGCTCAAGCGCGGGATTGCCGCCGGGCAACTGCCGGCGGCGCTCGATGTCGATGCCGCCCTCGACGCGCTGAGCGGCCCGATCGTCTACCGCGCGCTGACGGGAGCGCCGATCCCGCGGAGCTTCGTCGACGGGCTGGTCGCCGACATCCTGGACCGGCACCGCGCCTAGCGTCGCAGGGTGAACCCTGATCCGCGCGCCCGCCTCGTTCCACATAAGAAACCAATGAGTATCTTGACTTCATCAGTCTTTGCAATATAAGATCCTCATTGGTATCTAATTGAGTTCCGGGAGGCCGCGATGGCCAACACCACGGTAGAACGCACGGACGGCGCGGCGACGCTTACCCCGCAGGTCCGGAACGTTTTGCTGGCGCTGATCGTCGGGGGGATCGCGGCGATCCTGGACTCGACGATGGTCACCATCGCGCTGCACACGCTGGCGGTCAGCCTGCACTCCACGTACGGCGCGATCCAGTGGGTCACGACCGGCTACCTGCTGGCGATGGCGGTCGCGATTCCGGTGACCGGATGGGCGGAGAGCCGGTGGGGCGGCAGGCGCGTCTGGATGGCCGCGCTGGTGCTCTTCGTCGCCGGATCGGCCCTGTGCGCGCTGGCCTGGAGTGACGCCAGCCTGATCGGCTTCCGGGTCCTGCAGGGCTTTGCCGCCGGCCTGATCTTCCCGCTGATGCAGACTCTGGCCGTCAGGGCCGCGGGCGGGCGCGCCAGCAGCAACCTGATCGCCGCGGTCAGCCTGCCGCTGGCACTCGGGCCGATCCTCGGCCCGGTGATCGGCGGGGTGATCCTCAACTGGCTGAGCTGGCGCTGGCTGTTCCTGGTCAACGTGCCCGTGATCGCGGCCGGTCTGGTGCTCGCCTGGCGGCTGCTGCCCGCCGACCGCCCGGACCGCGGTGCCGAGCGGGCGCGCCTGGACGTGACCGGGCTCGTCCTGCTCGCGCCGGCGCTGGCCGGGATCCTGCTCGGCCTCTCGAACCTCTCAGAAGACGGCGGGATCGGCCGCGCAGGCGTGCTCGTTCCGCTGCTGGCCGGGATCGCGCTGCTCGGCGCCTTCATTGCCTGGGCCGCGCGGCCCGGTGACCGGCATCCGGTCGTGGACGTGCGGCTGCTGCGGCTGCGCTCACTCGGTACCGCCTCCGCGGTCTTGTTCACTGCTGGCGCAGCCATGTACGCCGGCCTGTTCCTGCTTCCGCTCTACTACCAGCAGCTGCACGGCGAGACCGTGCTGTACGCCGGGCTGCTGCTCATCCCCCAGGGCGTTGGCTCGCTGGCCGCCCGCTTCGTGGTCGGCAAGCTCGTCGCCCGGCTCGGCGCCCGCCTGGTCACGATCGCCAGCTTCCTGGTAGCAGCCGGCGCCACTGTGCCGTTCGCGCTGGCCGGCGCGCACACCAGCCTGTGGCTGCTCGGCGCCGCGCTCCTGATCCGCGGCTTCGGGATCGGTGCCGTGCTCATCCCGCCGTTGTCGGTCGCCTACCAGGACATCCCGGTAGCCGGCATCCCCCACGCCACCATGAACACTCGCATCGCCCAGCAGGTCGGCACCTCCTTCGGCATCGCGATCGTTGCCGTCGCCCTCCAGTCCGGCCTCGCGCACGGTGCCGCCAGTGCCTTTCAGGGCGCGTTCTGGTGGGCGATCGGCATCACGGTCGCGGCACTCATCCCCGCCCTCGCCCTCCCCGCCGCCCGCGACTGACACCGAGCCGCTTCCGACGACAGGCGATTTCCGCCAAGGTACCCAGCGCAGAGAGAATACGGCTGTGGGCAAGAACCCGGACGACTACAACGAGCGGGCCGGCAGCGCGCAGACCCGCCGCCGCGGCGCCGAGCTCGAGCAAGCGATCCTCGACGCCGCATGGGAGCAGCTGATCGCCGAGGGCTACGAGCACTTCACCATCGACACCGTCGCCGCCCGCGCCCGGACCAGCAAACCCGTGCTCTACCGCCGCTGGAAGACCCGCGACGACCTGCTGCGCGCCACCGTCCGCCACATTGGCGCTGCCAGTGCGCCTTCCATTCCCGACACCGGCACCCTCCGCGGCGACCTTCTCGCGCTGCTCGCCAACGCCAACAGCACCACCCGCAACCCCGTAGCTGCGCTGGTAAGCAGCATGCTCGGCAGCTATTACAACCAGACCGGCCCCACCCCGGCCGAGCTCCGCGAGGCCTTCCTGAGTCAGCGCGGCTCTGCTGTCGAACAGGTCGTCAACCGTGCCGTCGAGCGCGGCGAGGTCGACCAGGCCCGACTCACCCCCCGGATCATCGCTCTCCCCTTTGACCTGTTCCGCAACGAAATGATGATGACGCTCAAGCCCGTCCCCGACCACGTCCTGCGCCAGATCGTCGACGACATCTTCATCCCGCTCGTCACCACGCAACGCGCGCAGTGGGCGTGACCGAGCGGCCGCGGCCGCGGCGGATCTGACCCGCCCGTGTTAATCGGGCCGGAGATCGAGCCCGGCGGCGATGCCGACCGCGCGATAGGCGGCCGACAGGTCGGCGAGCGAGGAGTGAGCGTTGAGGCCGCTCGGGTTGGGCACGACCCAGAGCTGTGTTCCGGCGAATAGTCCGGGCTGCCGGCCTGTGCTGGCTTTCGGCATGGTGAAGGCGGTGCGGTACGCGGTGATCCCCAGAATGGCGACTACTTGCGGCCTGACTCGCTTGACGGTTGTGAGCAGGTCCCGGGCGCCGGCGCGGAGTTCTGCCGTGCTCAGCTCGGCGGCCCGCGCGGTTGCCCTTGAGACCAGGGCGGTGATGCCGATCCCGCGGTCCGTAAGGTACTCACGGTCGCCGGGCGCGAATCCGGCGGAGGCATCGATGAGCCGGTCAGTGATGCCTGCCTTGAACAGGGCGGGGTAAAAGCGGTTGCCGCGCCGCGGGAAGGGCGCCTGTACCGCTACTGCCGACAGGCCGGGGTTGACGCCGACGAAGAGTAGCCGCGTGTGCGGCCCGAGCAGGTCCGGTAGCGTCTCGCCGCGGAATCGGCCCGGTTCGGCGTGGCCGGGCGTCGTCATGCGACCCCGCGGTACACGTCATGTTCCGAGATGGCCGGTGCCGAGTCGGCCTCGGCCAGGTGGAACGGTCGGGGGTAGCGTTCGATCAGCTCGTTGACGTCCACGTGTCTCCCAGTCGGCACCCGGCCAGAACGCTCTGGATTATCAAGTCGAGGAAGTTCTCATCGATCGGCTCACGTGAAAACCACCGGCGGAAGTAAAGCGGCCCCCGCAGCGCGGCCGCTATCGCGCTTAGATCAGCGTCTGCGGAGATCTCACCACGGTGAACCGCTCTTTCCAAAGCCGCTCGCAGCGGGGCCGCGTGCCAGCGCTGGAGCCTGCCGTGAACCTCCGCGATCTTCGGGTCGCGCTCTGCCGCATCGACAATCGACGGTGTGATCGACGACCATCGCGCCGTGAACAGCAGTTCTGCGAGTTCGGTCAAGATGGCCTTCGCGTCGCCCTCGATGGAGCCAGTATCCGGCGGATCTTCGTCACCATCGGTCATCTGCAGACATGTGTCGATGATGAGCGCGGTGCGGTTCGGCCAGTGCCGGTAGATGGTGGTCTTGGCGACACCTGAGCGCTTCGAAACGTCGTCAATGGTCAGCCCGCCCAGGCCGGTCTCGGTCATCAAGTCCAGCGCCGCCGCCAGCACGCGCTCACGCGAGGCAGCGACGCGAGGATCCAGAGTCCTCCGCTGGCTCGGCGCTGAGGCCTCATCCGCACCTGCCTTGTTTGCCATCGCCCAATCATCTCCGGAGCTCCAAAGTTCCGCTACGCTACGGTAGCGTAGCAGAAATACGCTGTGGTTCCGAGGCAACACGCCAACCTGGAAGGTAGTGACCGATGGACTTCGTCTCAGTCCGCATCATCACCGACAACCTTGACCCTATGGTCGAGTTCTACGAGAAGGTAACCGAGACCACCGCCGATCGGCCCGCGCCGGTGTTCGCCGAGTTCCACTACCCGACCTGCACTCTCGCCCTCGGGCACACCAGCACGGCGCGGCTATTCAACAACGCGGCCCGTCCGGCGGCCAACGAAACCGCCATCATCGAGTGGATGGTCGACGACGTCGACGCCGAGTACGACCGGCTCAAGCCGATCGTCAGCAACTGGGAGCAGGAGCCCACCCTGATGCCCTGGGGAAACAAGTCGATCCTCTTCCGAGACCCGGACGGCAACCTCGTCAACCTGTTCACGCCCACCACCGAGGACGCTATCAAGCGGTTCCGCAGACAGTAGCCGTGGTGGCAGGTCCGTGGCGGCCATCCGGGTCGGCCTCTTGCCTCTGACGTGGCATTTCAAGGGACACGGTCGACGCCGGCGAGCCAGAGATTCAAGCCGTTCCGCGGACGTGCCGGGCGCCGTCGGCGGTGGGTGGAGGACCTTCGATCCCCGTCATACCCGCCGCGGCGTCAGCGACGGCGGCGGCCGCGGAACCCTGCCGACAGCGCTGCCGCGCTCCGGCCTGTCGCGGCAGCGGCCGTGACGACTTCCGGGCGGGTGGCAGGCAGCGTAACCAGAGGGGCGCGCTCGCCGGCGATCGAGCGCAGCAGCGCCGATCCGGGAGTGACGGCGGCGGTCAGCGGAACGACCGCTGCCTTCCGCATCAGGTCGCGGACAGCAGCT
>NZ_JBARCR010000604.1:0-8576 GCF_049794275.1 Trebonia sp. | reverse complement strand
CAGCAGGTCGGCGTGCGTCCCCGCGCGCACCTGCCGGCAGCTCGGGCAGACGCCGCAGCCGCCGTTCTCGCACAGCAGCGCCGCGGCGAACGCCCGGGCGGCGACGCTCCGCCCCGACCCGGGCGGGCCGGTGAACAGCCAGGCGTGCGTCATCCCGCCGGCGACGGCGGCTTGCAATTGCCCGACCACGGCCTCCTGCCCCGCAAGCTGGTCCCAGACGCTCACCTCACGCCCACCACCCAGCCGCCACGCCGCATCCCCACCACAGCACCGCCACGCCGCATCCCCGCCACCCAGCCGCCACGCTGAAGGTGGTCGATGGTCCATTGACCCCCTTCTTTGGTGGTCGATGGACCATCGACCACCAAAGACCTGGAGGTTCGCGGGGTCATCCGTGATCCGCGACCTGATCGGTGATGGCGGGGAACGAGCCGGTGTTCGCCTCCGTGGTGTGCGGCACCGGGTCCGGCAGGATCTGCCTGATCCGGTCCTTGATCTCGGAGCTGATCTCCGCGACCGACCGGGTGGCGTCGAGCACCAGGTACCTGGGCGGGTCCTCGCGGGCCAGCGCGAGGAACCCGGCGCGCACCCGGCGGTGGAACTCTGGGGGCTCGGCCTCGAGCCGGTCGGCCGACCGGGCGCGCCGCCCGAGGCCTGCCTCGGGCGGCATGTCGAGCAGGATCGTGAGGTCGGGCATCCGGCCGCCCGTCGCCCAGCTGTTGAGCTGCGCGATATCCGAGTTGCTCAGTCCCCGCCCGTTGCCCTGGTACGCCAGCGAGGAGTCCACGTACCGGTCGCTGATCACTACCGCGCCGCGGTCCAGCGCCGGCTGGATGACCGACGCCACGTGCTCCGCCCGGTCCGCCGCGTACATCAGCGCCTCCGCGTGCGGCGACATCCCGGTGTGGGCGGTGTCGAGCAGCAGGGCGCGCAGCCGCATCCCGACCTTGGTCGCGCCAGGCTCGTGCGTCGTCACCACGTCGTAGCCGATCTCCCGCAGCCAGATCGCGATCAGGCGGGCCTGTGTTGTCTTGCCTGAGCCCTCGCCGCCCTCGAAGGCGATGAACAGCCCGTGCGGGGCGGGCGGCCCGTGCCCGTTGACGGACGCGGCTGCGGCCGGAGCCGGGCTGAACTGCTCGCCGCGCAGCGCCGCCACCAGGTCCTCGCGCAGCGGCACACCCTTGCGGTCGTCCATGTCCCGGTAGGACTTGATCCCGACGAACGCGACGATCACCGCAGCGAGCAGCAGCACGGCGTTCTGCCCGGCAGAGGTGTACTCGAGGTGCCCGACCTGCACGTCCGGTGATCCGGTGACCGCCTTGATGATCGCGGTGAAGCCGCCCGCGATGAACGGCACGAGCGCGATGACCATCAGCAAGATCACTTGGATCGTCGACTGGAAGAACGCGAACACCCGGCCGCGCGTCTCGTCGTCGACCTCGAGCCCGACGATCGTGAAGCCCGTGGGATAAGCGATACCTGCCAGCATGCCGACCAAGAAGACCATGAACACCACGAAGATCAGGTTCGGCACCAGGCCGATCAGCGCCAGCGGCACCGCGGAGGCCGTCAGGGACAGCCCGAAAAGCCGCCGCCTGGAGAAGTCACCGAACGGGCGGGTGCCGAACGCCATGCCGAACGCCATGCCGATGAAGATCGCGGCGAACACCAGGCCCCATCCGGCGGGACCGCCGTGCAGGGTCTGCGTGATGTAGGTGTACCCGAGCCCGACTATGACGCCGGCCGCGGAGAACGCGCCGAGCATCCCGACCACCAGCCCGCGCACCACGGGCGTGTTCCTGATGAACTGCCAGCCCTCCCAGATGGCCTTGGCGGTGGACGGCACGGAGATATCGCCGCTGCTGCGCCGCTTGGCGATCTGGCGCAGGAAGTAGACGGTGACCGCGGAGATGAAGTAGGACGCGCCGTTGAAGTAGAGCGCCAGGTCCACGTTGTTCGTCTTGAAGACCGGCGCGACATGGCTGAGCCCCGCGGCGATCAGCGACAGCACGGCGAAGATCCCGGCCGCGAGCGGCGCGGTGCCGTAGGTCATGAGCTGGCTCAGCTGGTTGGCGCGCTCCAGCTTGTCCTTGGGCACGAGGTTCGGGATGGAGGCCGCGGCCGCCGGATTCCAGAACTGGGACGCGACCCCGGCCAGGAACTTGGCGACGAAGATCCAGGTCAGGTTCGGGAAGAGCGGGATGGAGAGAAACAGCACTCCGCGTACTACGTCGCCGACGATCATGGTCATCCGGCGGTCGAGCCGGTCGGCGACCGCGCCAGCGACCGGCCCGAGGAGCAGCGCGGGCAGCAGCGTGACCAGCCACACGCCACCGACGGCCGAGCTCTTGGCGACGTCGCTGCCGTGGGTCAGCGACGGCGCCAGCACGGTCAGCGCCAGGATGGACAGCCAGTCACCCAGGCTGGACAGCGACAACGCGATCCACAGCCTGCGGAACGGCTTGATCGACAGCACTCCGTCCCCGGGACGAGCGCGTCTGGCCCGGCGGCCTGGCGGACCGTCTCCCGGGCTGTCGCTGCGTGGCGCGGAGCGGAAGTTCACGGCGTTAGGTTATCGATAGCGGGCAGTGTGCCTGGTCACGACTGCATGATCGTGATTTTACTTGCCTTGCGTTTCGGCCTTTTTGCGCGCGGTCGGCGATTTCCTCGCGCTCTTTGCCGTGGTAGCTGTCTTCTTGGCGGCCGGGGCCTTCGCGGTGCTGGCCCGCCTGGCGGGACGCGACGGCGCGGCCGTGCGACGGTCGGCGAGCAGTTCGGCGCCGCGCTGCGGAGTGATGGTCGCTACATCGTCACCCTTGCGCAGCGACGCGTTCGTCTCGCCGTCGGTCACGTACGGGCCGAACCGCCCCTCCTTCACCAGCATCGGCTTGCCGGTCGCCGGGTCGTCGCCGAGCTCGCGCAGCGGCGGGGCGGCGCCCCTGGCGCCGCGGCCGCGGGGCTTCGGCTGCGCCAGCAGGTCCTTGGCCTCGGCGAGCGTGACGCTGAACATCTCTTCCTCGGTCGCCAGCGACCTGCTCTCCTGGCCGTGCTTCACGTAGGGACCGTACCGGCCGTTCTGCACGGTGACCGGCTCGCCGTCGAGCTCGCCGAGCACCCGCGGCAGGCTGAGCAGCCGCAGCGCGTCGTCCAGCGTCACGGTGTCCAGGGACATGGACTTGAGCAGCGACGCGGTGCGCGGCTTGTCCTTTGAATCCTCCGGGAGCACTTCCGTCACGTACGGGCCGAAGCGGCCGGCCTTGGCCACCACCTCGTGGCCAGTAGCCGGATCCGTGCCGAGCGGCACCTCTCCGTTCGGAACGCTGAGAAGCTCTTCCGCCTTTTCCGGAGTCAGCTCGTCCGGCGCCACGTCCTCGGGCACGTTGGCACGCTGCCCGTCCCGCTCCAGGTACGGGCCGTACCTGCCGACGCGGACGACAATGTCGCTGCCGGCCAGCGGGAACGAGCTGACGTCCCGGGCGTCGATGTCGCTGATGTCGCTGACCAGCGCCTTCAGGCCAGGGTCGTCATGCCCGGGGTCGTCGGTGCCGAAGTAGAAGCGGCGCAGCCAGGGAACCCGTTCCGCCTCGCCGCGGGCGATCTCGTCGAGCGCGTCCTCCATCCGGGCGGTGAACTCGTAGTCGACGAGCTGCCCGAAGTGCCGCTCGAGCAGGGTGACCACAGCGAACGCCAGGAAGCTCGGCACGAGCGCCGTGCCCTTCTTGAACACGTAGCCGCGGTCCAGGATCGTGCCGATGATCGACGCGTACGTAGACGGGCGGCCGATCTCCCGGTCCTCGAGCTCCTTGACCAGGCTCGCCTCGGTGTACCGAGCAGGCGGCCTCGTGGCGTGCTCGGCCGCGTCGACGCGCAGCGCCGAGAGTGGCTGGCGCTCGGCCAGCACCGGCAGGCGGCGCTCCTGGTCGTCGGTGTCCGTGGCGTCGTCGGTGGACTCCACGTAGGCGCGCAGGAACCCGTAGAAGTTGATGATCTTGCCGGAGGCGGAGAACTCGGTCCTGTGTACCGCCGCCGGGTCGAAGGCCTGAGCGTTCAGAGGAGCGCCGGTACGTTCCGAATCATGATTTCCGGTCCCGGGACCCGGGATCCCCTCGACGCGGACCGATACCGATTCCCCGGTCGCGTCCTTCATCTGCGACGCGACCGTGCGCTTCCAGACCAGGTCGTACAGCCGCAGCTCGTCACTCTTGAGGCCGGACCGCTGGGCTTCGGCCGGGGTGCGGAACCGGTCGCCGGCCGGGCGGATCGCCTCGTGCGCCTCCTGCGCGTTCTTCACCTTGCTCGCGTAGGCGCGCGGCGCGTCCGGCACGTACTCCGCGCCGTAGAGCTCACGCGCCTGCTGGCGGGCAGCGGAGATCGCCGTCTGCGACAGCTGGATCGAGTCGGTCCGCATATAGGTGATGTAGCCGTTCTCGTACAGCCGCTGGGCCACGGACATCGTGTACTTGGCGGAGAACCCCAGCTTGCGGGAGGCCTCCTGCTGCAGCGTCGTGGTGCGGAACGGCGCGTACGGCGAACGGCGATACGGCCTGCGCTCGACCGAGTAGACCCGGAAGCGGGCCTCCTCGTCGCGCAGCCGGGCGGCGAGCGCGGTGGCGCCCGCGCCGTCCAGGTGCAGGACGTCGGTGCCGCGCAGTTCACCCTGCGGCGTGAAGTCGCGGCCCTGGGCGACCCGCGTGCCGTCCACGGTCAGCAGCGTGGCGGTGAAGCTCGTCGGGCTGTCCGGGAGCCTTTCCCTGCCGTGCTCCTCGGTGGCGAACTCCGCCTCGAGGTCCCAGTAGCTCGCGGACCTGAAGGCGATCCGCTCCCGCTCCTTGTCGACGATCAGCCGGGTCGCGACCGACTGGACGCGGCCGGCCGACAGCCGTGGCATGACCTTCTTCCACAGCACCGGCGACACTTCGTACCCGTAGAGCCGGTCCAGGACGCGCCGGGTCTGGTAGGCGTCTACCTTGCCGTGGTTGAGCTCCGTCGGGTTGGCGACCGCTCGCGCGATCGCCTCCGGCGTGATCTCGTGGAAGACCATCCGCCTGGCCGGAACCTTCGGCTTCAGCTCTTCGAGCAGGTGCCACGCGATGGCTTCGCCCTCGCGGTCCTCGTCAGTGGCGAGGTAGAGCTCATCGGCGTCCTTGAGCAGCGTCTTGAGCTTGGAAACCTGCTGCTTCTTGTCGCCGGGCACGACGTAGAGAGCCTGGAAGTCGTGGTCGACGTCGACGCCGAGCCGCGCCCAGGGCTCACCGCGGTACCTTTGCGGGATTTCCGCCGCCTTGTCAGGCATGTCGCGAATGTGGCCGATGCTGGATTCGACCACGTATCCCCTGCCGAGGTAACCGGCGATCGTCCGCGCCTTGGCAGGCGACTCTACGATCACCAGCTTGGTGCCGCGGCCGCTCCCGTTGTCGCCGCTGCTGCTGGCAGGCGTTGCCGCCCCGTTGTTCGAGGCCGCTGTCTTGCTAGCGGCCTTCCTTCTTGCTGGCACGTTCTTTTCCCAACCTCACATCCGCGCCATGGCGTGTCGCACACGGCGGCTTGTCCCCGCGTTCCGGTGACACCGCCGCAAGTACCATACGCGGCGCGGCCACGAAATGCCCGTCCCTGCCCCGTAATCCGTTATCTCTGCAACCGCTGAAGCCGCCCAGACTGTTCCCGGCCACTGTTCCCGGCCGCCGGCCTCTGTTGTCCTGAACGGCTTGCGCAGCCCGTCCGCTGACGCAGAATAAGAGGCAATGGCCGAGTACGACTACCTCGTCTTGTACCTGCCACGCGGAACGTCCCGCGACGCCGCGCGGCGGATCCTCACGGACCACGCGGAGTACGGCAACTGGGAACTGGCCAGGCTCCGCAAGTTCGCCGACGGCAGCAGGAAGGCTACCCTCCGCCGCAGGATCATACGGGCCGTACGGACATTCTGAGGGTTTTCCCGGACCGTTCAGGCTAGGTCGAGGAATCGGTCTAGCACGCGCACCCCGAAGCGCAGGCCGTCTACCGCCACCCGCTCGTCGATACCGTGGAACATTCCGGAAAAATCCAGTTCCGGCGGGAGCTTGAGCGGGCTGAACCCGAAGCACCGGACGCCGAGCTGGCTGAACCATTTCGCGTCGGTTCCCGCGGACAAGCAGTAGGGCGCCACCTTGGCCTGCGGATCTTCCGCCAGCAGGGACGCGGACATCGCGTCGTACAGGTCCCCGTCCGCCGTGGTCTCGAGCGAGATGTCGTGATGGATGAACTCGCGCTTGACCGCGGTGCCGAGCATCCGGTCGACCTCGGCGAAGAATTCTTCTTCGTGTCCGGGCAGAAAGCGCCCGTCAACTTCTGCTGTCGCCGACTGCGGGATGACGTTGACCTTATACCCCGCCTTGAGCCCTGTCGGATTTGTCGTATTCTTCATCGCGGCGCCGATCATGCGGCTCATCCCGCCGAGTTTCCCGAGGACGCTCCCCGGGTCCTGCGGGTCGAATTCGACGCCGAGCGCCGCGCTTGCTGCCGTCAGGAACGCCCGAGTCGAGTCCGGGAGCTGCACGGGCCACTCATGCCGGCCGATCCTGGCGACCGCCTCAGCCACCTCAGTGACCGCGTTGTCCCCGTGGATCATTGACCCGTGCCCTGCCGTGCCTGTCGCGGTCAGCCGCATCCAGGCGAGCCCCTTCTCCGCAGTCTGCAGGGCGTACAACCGCTGATCCCCGACGGTCACGCTGAACCCGCCGACCTCACCGATCGCCTCGGTGACCCCTTCGAACAAGCCGGGATGTTCCTGCGTCAGGTACCGGGCGCCCCACTTGCCGCCCGCCTCCTCGTCGGCGGTGAACGCCAGCACCACATCCCGCTTCGGCTTGCGCCCCTCGCGAAGCCGCTGACGCATGACGGCCAGCACCATCGCGTCCATGTCTTTCATGTCGACCGCGCCGCGCCCCCAGACGCAGCCCTCCGCGACCTCCCCGCCGAAGGGATCCCTGTGCCAGTCATCGGCGTCGGCCGGCACCACGTCCAGGTGCCCGTGGATGAGCAGCGCCGGCCTCGAGGGGTCCTCCCCCTCGATCCGCGCCACCAGGCTGGTCCGCTTCGGATGCGACTCGAGCACGGTCGGTTCGAGCCCGACTTCGGCAAGGAGCCCTGCGACGTGCTCCGCTGCCACCCGCTCACCCGGCCCCGAGTGGTCCCCCGGGTTCGTTGTGTCGATCCTGATCAGGTCACGGCAGATGTCGACGACCTCAGCTTCGGCAGTGGCCTGGGGTACGGGGTTCTCGGTCATCGCCCTATCGTCGCACGCCGTCCCACCTGGAGCTGGCACCCCCGCCTCGCTGGGCGAACCTCGAAACGCGGGGCTCGTGGGCTTCGCGTAGTCGCGCCAGGTTTGCTACCCTAGGCCAGCCGATGTGAACAGCATCGCCCCGGTCCGGGTGGCGGAATAGGCAGACGCGCTAGCTTGAGGTGCTAGTGCCCCAAAAGGGCATGGGGGTTCAAGTCCCCCCTCGGACACCATCGGAAAACCCAAACTCCACGGGCTCTACTCGTGCTTCTACGATCTTCCTTCCTGGGTGATAGGTCAGCTTGAGGCCTAGCTGACGGAAGACTTCTGCTTTGTCGTGAGGGTTCGCGTCATGCAGGACTGCGGCGATGTCGGCGAGCCGATCGACGATGGCCTCGACCTTTGCCTCGCTCATCCGTGCGCGCGGCGCCGGCCTGCGCGTCAGGAGTACGTAGCGCGCCTTCTCCGCTTCGGTCTCGGTGATCCACTCTGCGACAGTCGCCGGGTCGGCCCCTGCATCAAGAGCCGCGCGGTACTGGGCTAGCTTGCGGTCACACTCGGCGACCTTGCGAGCGCTCTGGTCATCGCCGGTGCGCATCGACGATCCGGACAGCTGGACGGCCGCCAGGTCGCGAACCGTCTCGGTCAGCCGGTGCGGGGCGAACTCGCGGGCGAGCCAGCCGTCAACCTGTCCGATGATCGCGTCTTCGCGCAGGTTCACATTCAGCGGATGCTGAACGCGATTGGCCAGCGCGTACTCGGCCGCGAACCGGCACCGGTAGTACGTGATGCCCTTGGCCCAGTGACCCTGCATCCGCCGGTCGCACAGTCCGCACCAGACGCAGCCGCGCAGCGCGTAGGGATGCCGGGAGCGGTGCGGCTTATGCTCGGCGTGCTTAATCGCGCGCCCGCTCAGCATGACCTGAACCCGGTCGAAGGTCTCCCGGTCAATGATCGGTGGATGCACGATCTTCGCTGACCAGACCCACATGTCCGATCCGTTCCAGCGCAGCTTGGTGGTATGGCCGAGCGCGACGTCATCGACGTCGATCAGCACCTCGTCCTTACGCTGCTTGTTCCAGACCTGGTGGCCGGTGTACCGGGGATTGGCGAGGATGGCGCGGACCGCGAACTTGTTCCACGCGATGCCGCCCCGGTGCGAGTTCCGCGCCGGGTCGTGCGCGGATGGGCTCGGGATGCCATCGCGGGTAAGACCTTCCGCTATCGCGTAGATCCCGTGCCCGGCGGCGAACTCGGCGAAGATTCTGCGTACGACCGGCATCGCACCCGGGTCCAGGTCGAGACGGTGCAGCCG
>NZ_JBARCR010000603.1:0-1925 GCF_049794275.1 Trebonia sp. | reverse complement strand
TCGTCCGCGTGATCCCCAACCACGTCTGCACGGTCGTCAACCTGACCAGCGAACTCGTGGTCGTCTCCGACGGCGCGGTCGCCGACCGCTGGCCGGTCTCCGCCCGCCGCTAACGCTCTCACGCAATAATCTGGGAGCGTGCCAGACAGTCCGCTAGGCGCTGCCGTATTGCTTGGGCTCAGGTCGCTCGATCATCAGGCCGTAGGCGGGCTCATCGGCCACCGGCCGGTGCCGGACGCCCTTGGGCACAACGAAGATGTCCCCGGCGCGCAGCACCACCGAGTCGCCCCCCTCGAACTCCACCCGGAAGGAGCCGTCCCAGCATAGGTACAGCTCGTCCTGGTCGCGCTGGTGCCAGGGGAACGCCCCCTCGAATCGCACGACCCGCAGCACGCTGCCGTTCGCGAAGGCGAGGTCACGCGACTCCCATGGGTGCGGCAGCTCGGTGATGGCGTCCGGGACCGAAACAGGGGCTGCGGGTTTGGTGCTCATGCGCACTCCTTTTATCCCGAACGGTCTCGTGGCGCCTCCCCCACCCTATGCTGAGCCGCCGGATCTGGTCAGCTCGGCCGCGAGCGAGTGCGCGGCCTTCTCGTCGAGCGGCGCGTGGCCGGCCATAGGGGGTCGATGGGCCATCGACCGCCATAGAGGGTGGTGGATGGCCCATCGACCACCTTCGGCGACGGGTCTGGGCGGCCCGTTCGGGATAAATCTGCTGCTAAGGCTTGCGGGCGACGGCTCCGTTCATGCTGATCTCAGCGCGGGGCGGCAGGATCGCGCCCGGCTCGGGACGCCACTCTGACACCACGACCATGCCCGGGGAGACCAGCGTCAGGCCCTTGAACACCAGGTCCGCGAACACGTCGGCGTCCCGCCCGGTGACGCCTACGCCGCCGCGCGTGTAAGCCTTGCCTGCCTCGATCGCCGCCGGCTCGTACTCGGCGGTGCCGTGCGAAGAAACGACGTAGCTGCCCGGCGGCAGAGCGCCGACCAGGGGTTCGACGATCCGGCGCGCTTCGTCGTCGTCCGGAAAAAAATGCAGCACGGCGACGAGCATCAGCGCGACCGGCTTGCTGAAGTCCAGCGTGTCCCGCGTGACCGGGTGCTCGAGGATACTTTCCGGCTCTCGCATGTCCGCCTCGATGTAGACGGACTTGCCCTCCGGCGTGCTGTCCAGCAGCGCCCGCCCGTGAGCGAGCACGATCGGGTCGTTGTCCACGTACACGACGCGTGCGGCCGGGTTGACGTCCTGCGCGATCTCGTGCACGTTGCCCACGCCAGGCAGCCCGGAGCCGAGGTCGAGGAACTGGGTGATGCCCGCTTCTTCGGCCAGGTACCTGACGGTGCGGCCGAGGAAGGCGCGGTTCTCGCGGGCGGCCGTTCTGACGGGCGGCCACGCTGCCATCGCCCTCGCAGCGGTTTCCCGGTCGGCGGCGAAGTTGTCCTTGCCGCCGAGGAAGTAGTCGTAGATCCGCGCCGTGTGCGCCTTGGACGTATCGACTTCCCGGGGAACGTCACCGTTGTCCACGTCCGGTACCTTACCTCCCGCGGGATTCACTGGCTTCTTCGTGAACGCTTAGCTAATCTCACGGCTCTCCCGGGCCGGCGTCGGTAATCCTGTAGTCCGTGTCGTACGCCGGGCCCTCGTCGCGCATCATGAGCGGGTGAGGATACGCCAGATCGACGCCAGCGAGTGGGTCGAGCGCACCGTCCCTGTCCATGCTTACGCGTTCGCGCCATCGCCCTCGGCGGGCATCCGCGAGCGGATGGCGGGCAATCAGCCGTTCTACGCCGACGACATCACGGTGGTCGCGGAGGACGATGGCGTCGCGGTGGCGTCCGCGTCGGCGGTGCCGATGCGGCAGAACGTCCGGGGAACTGTGTTTCGGATGGCGGGCATCGCCGGTGTCGCCACGTTGCCGCAG
>NZ_JBARCR010000602.1:0-4329 GCF_049794275.1 Trebonia sp. | reverse complement strand
GTCAGTTTAGACTGACATCCTTGATCTGTCAATCTAAACTGACACAACAGATCGCCACACCGAAGTGCCCCCAGATGGCCGGGTCACGGAGGCGATCATTCTGGACCAGAAGGCCGAATCCTCGTTGCCTCAAGCGGTTGGATCGTCCCGCGACAGACCATTCTGCGGAGGGACGGCTCGATCGCGTAGGTCCCGAAGGGTGCCCCAAAACGCGCGGACGAGTCATCCGTAAGGACTGCCCCCATCCGTCGGGTACGTGGGATACCCAATGCTGGTCCGAGAGCTGACCGCTTACCCTGCAAGCTCGCCGAATGTCGCATCTGAGAGCGGCCGATCGGTTGAACACGCAAGGCTCAGGCAGCGCATTGCGGCGGATAGTTGTTCGTCACGCCTTCTTGATCGGGTAATCACATGGAGTGGCTTCTGGCCGTCGGCTGGCACAGATGGCTGCTGTCCGGGCGGCACTATGATCATGGCACCGGCCCGCACGCGCGCGGCCCGCGCCGGGTGCTGGACCGGGGAGGTCGCCATGCTGGAGGCGTTCGCGGATCTGTCCACACCGCTGGTGGCCGATGCCTGCCTGCGCTGCGGTGTTCCGCTGCGGTCGGCCCATTCGGGAATCCGGCCGGTCGTGGCCGGCCAGGGGATCGCTGGGCGGGTGCTGCCAGTGCGGCACTACGGCAGCGTGGACGTGTTCCTGGAGGCATTTGGCCGGGCACAAGCCGGCGACGTGCTAGTCATCGACAACGGCGGCCGCTCGGACGAGGCATGCGTCGGCGACCTGGCGGTGCTGGAGGCCGAGGCAGCTGGTGTGGCGGCTCTGGTGGTGTGGGGCCTGCACCGCGACACGCCGGAACTGGCCGCGATCGGCCTTCCGGTCTTCAGCTACGGCAGCTACCCGGCCGGCCCGGCGCGGCTGGACGAGCGGGAGCCCGAGGCGCTGGTCACCGCGCGGTTCGGGCCGCACCTGGTCAGCGCCAGTGACATCGTCTTCGCCGATGACGACGGGGTGTTGTTCGTCGCGGCACAGCGCGCCGAGCAGGTGCTGGTCACCGCGCACCAGATCTGGCAGAGCGAGCGGGACCAGGCTCGCCGGATCCGGGAGGGCCAGACACTGCGCCAACAGACCGCTTTCGATGACTACCTGGGCCCGGCGCGCCGCTGACCCGTCATACACCTTCCGGCGGCATCTGCGGCGCATCGGCGGGGCCATCGAAGAATAGGATCATCTCCCTGGCGGCGGGCCTCGCCCCGCTCTGGGCTGTCACCGCCAACCGGCCAGCCGGATAATACGAGGCCGGATCCGGTGACGGCCATCTTCCGGCAGCCGCGAAGTGCGGCCACACGGTGCTGGACAGAAGCCAGCCCGGACGTTCAGGCACCGTCATCCCACACGGGGGTGGGCGGCCAAGATCACGGAGTGGCCATCGTCTTGACCGCTGCCCTCGCACGGCCGCAGCTCTGCGGCAACCCCCGCTCCCGCTGACAGCCGCCCGGGAAACCAGCCCACCAGCCGCAGCAGGGGCAGTTCCCCGTTTTCCCCTCGCACACTGCCAGCACGGTGGGTACCTTCCGGGCCAACCTCACAGCACTTACCTGGCATCAAGCACCACAGACAGTCTGAATTCCCTCAGATCCACCCGTTAGCAGCGCAC
This sequence comes from Trebonia sp., assembly GCF_049794275.1. Lineage (NCBI taxonomy): Bacteria > Bacillati > Actinomycetota > Actinomycetes > Streptosporangiales > Treboniaceae > Trebonia > Trebonia sp. Next base: position 2,674 of record NZ_JBARCR010000602.1, on the reverse strand, counting down.
CGGCACCGTCCGGAAAAGAACCAGCACAGCAACCGGAGTCCAACCATGCCCTGTGCGCGTATGCCCAAGAACCGGACGGCAGCGTTCGGGGAACTGATTGCCCGCCGCGGCCAGCTCGTCCCAGGTCAGCAGTGACCGGCATCCGCAACAGGACTTGACGGGGATAGGTCAGGATCGAGTCCGCCCGCATTACCCGGCAAGTTTCCGCTGGTCTCCGCGCGCAGATAAACCGAAGGCCCGGCGGCACGTGATTCCCGACGGGAGATTAGATTATTGCACTATGAAGGGAGGTAACTGAGAATGCGAAACATATGGGGTGCCGCCGGCCTGGCCGCGATGGCCCTGGTCGTTGCCGCGTGCGGGAGCTCGGGCAGTTCGTCTGCCTCGAGCAGCAGCCCGGCCGCGCCAGCCAGTAGCGCGGCGGCGTCGACCCCGGCCTCGAGCTCGGCTCTGATGACCGCCACGATCAATGGGACGAAGGTAGTGACCAATTCCAAGGGCCTCACCTTGTACTGGTTCGCTCCGGACACGTCGACCACCTCGAAATGCAACGGATCCTGCTCGACCTACTGGCCGCCGGTGAAAGGCCCCGCCACCGCGGGCGCCGGCGTCACCGGCACGCTGGGCACCATCACCAGGTCAGACGGCACGAAGCAGGCCACCTACGACGGACATCCGCTCTACACCTACGTCGGGGACACCGCCCCCGGTCAGGCCAAGGGCAACGCGCTCAACCTATCCGGCGGGCTGTGGTACGAGATGACGGTCTCGGGCGCCACCCCCACAGTCAGTTCCTTAGCGGCATCCGGCAGCGGCGGCGGGTACTGATCACGTTCATCGCCTGGGGCGCCTGATGTCCGGAGAGCGCCGTGGCTCCGGCACGGGTATGCGGGTACGTATGCGTTCGCTGGCCGTGGTTTCATCGTGGCCGGCAGACGCGCTGGATCAGGTCCTGCCAGCCTAGGCCGAGGCGTTCGGAGACTTGCGGGGCGGCCTGGGTGAGGATGGCGGAGGACAGGTAGAGCAGCAGCGGGCCGTCCAGGGCCGCGGTCAGCTGGGTGGCCAGGACGTCCAGGTCGGCGGCGGCGAGGCTCATCTCCCCGAGCAGGAACCGGATGTGTTCCCGCGACATGGGCGTCTGCGATCCGGCTGGTACCTGCTCCCTGCCGTCGAGTGCGGCGCGAGCGATCTCGCGGTGCCCGATCAGGAAGTCGATCCTCGCCCGGCCGTAGGCGATCAGGCGGTCCAGCGGCGGGGCGCCAGGGCCAAGTGGCGGGGGTCCGGCGAGCACCTGCTCCTGGAAGGCGCGCTCGTCGTCATCCAGCAGCGCGGCGAAGATCCCCGCCCGGGTGCCGAACCGGCGGAACACCGTTCCCTTGCCCAGGCCTGCGAGTTCGGCCAGCCCGTCCATGGTCAGCTGGGCGGCCCCCTGCCCGGCGATTATCTCGCGCGCCGTGACCAGCAAAAGCCGCCGGTTGCGGGCGGCGTCGGCGCGCTCGGCGCGTGGCGGTCCCCAGGTCACGGGCTGGTTCATGGGTCCCACCCTACGGCCGGAATATAAGCGGGGTAAAGTCCGGTTACGTTTCCAGTATGCACTACCGCCGAGGAAGGACCAGCCGATGAGCACGATCACGACACCAGACCGCTTCACCACGCTGCCCGACGAGCCGATGATCGCGGCGACCGTCACCGCTCTAGAAGAGCACGGGTTCAGCGCGGAAGTCGTCGACGACCTCGATGCCGCACGCAAGGCCGTCCTCGATCACATCCCGCACGGCGCGTCGGTGATGACCAACACCTCGGTGACGCTGGCCGAGACCGGCATCGCGGACGCGATCAACGACGGCGGGCCCTACGACTCGGCGCGCAACAAGATGTTCGCGCTCGACTTCGCAACCCAGTCGCAAGAGATGAAAGCGATGGGCAGCCAGCCGGACTACGCTCTCGGCAGTGTCCACGCGATCACCCGCGACGGGACGCTTGTCATCGCGTCGGCCTCTGGGAGCCAGCTCGCCTCCTACGCCTGGGGCGCCGCCAACGTCATCTTCGTCGTCGGCGCGCAGAAGCTCGTCCCCACCTTGACGGCCGCGCACGAGCGGATCTACCAGCACAGCCTGGTACTGGAAGACGCACGCGCGATCGCAGCCTACGGGCAACACAGTTCGGTGGGAAAGATCCTGGAGATCCACCAGGAACTGCCCGGCCGTATCCACATCGTTCTCATCCGCCAGGTGGTCGGGTTCTGATGAGGGCATCAAGCAGGCTCGCGGTGCTCGGCGCGGGCCACGTCGGGCCGGTCATCGCCCGGCTGGCCATCAAGGCCGGATACCCGGTGGCCATCGCCACCTCGGGCGACCCGGAAGACATCGCACTCATTACCGAGCTGATCATCCCCGGCGCGCAGCCGCGGTGGGCCAGCGACGCTGTGGCCGACGCGGACATCGTGGTGCTCGCGATACCACTGCACCGCTTTGGTGACATCGATCCCACGCTGCTCGACGGCAAGCTCGTGGTCGACGCAATGAACTACTGGCCGGCCAGCGACGGCGCGCTGAGCGACTTCGAGCGCGGCGGGAGCAGCGAGATCGTGGCCCGGCGGCTAACCGGCTCGACCGTGGTCAAGGCGCTCAACCACATCGGCTACCACGAACTCGAGGACCGGGCACGGCCGGCC
>NZ_JBARCR010000601.1:0-2587 GCF_049794275.1 Trebonia sp. | reverse complement strand
ATCACAGCGTCGTCCCCGACCGCTTCGCCAGGCGCCTCGTCGCCGATGCGCGGGCACACGACGTACGCCTGCCGGCCCGCCGCGATCTCCTCGCGGACCCGCTGCCAGACCCGCTCCAGGTACCGCGGCCGCTCGGCGGCCGGCACGACGTGGGTGGCGATCGGGGAACGGCCGGCGGGCAGCTCGGCGAGGGTGGAGACCTCGAGGTCGCCGAACACGGTCATCGCCACCGTCCGCGGGATCGGCGTCGCGGTCATCACGAGCACGTGCGGGCGGGAGCCGACGGCCTTGTCCCGCAGCGCGTCGCGCTGCTCCACGCCGAACCTGTGCTGTTCGTCGATGACCACCAGCCCGAGGTCGGCGAACTGCACCCGGTCCTCGAGCAGGGCGTGCGTGCCGATGAGGATGCCGGCGTCACCGGTGAAGGCGTCCGACAGCGCGGAGCGCCGCGCCCTTACGCCGGTCGAGCCGGTCAGCAGCGCCACCCGGGTGGCGTGCTCCGCGCCGCCGAGCTGCCCGGCTGAGGCGAGCGGCCCGAGCAGCGCGGTGATCGACCGGTAGTGCTGCTGCGCGAGCACCTCGGTGGGGGCGAGCAGCGCGGCCTGCCCGCCGGCGTCCACCACCTGGAGCATGGCCCGCACGGCGACGACGGTCTTCCCCGAGCCGACCTCGCCCTGCAGCAGCCGGTTCATCGGGTACGCGCACGACAGGTCGCGGGCAATGACCTCGCCGACGAACCGCTGCCCCTCGGTCAGCGTGAACGGCAGGCGGCGGTCGAACTCCGCCGCGATCCCGTCCGGCTCCGGCGGCCGTGGCATCGCGGGCATCGCGGCGGCGGCCATCCGCCGCTGGGCCAGCGCGGCCTGCATGACGAAGGCCTCGTCCCATTTCAGCCGCTTGCGCGCGCGTTGCAGGTCCGACCGGTCCTGCGGCCGGTGGATGGCGCGGATCGCCATCTCCCGCGGCCACAGGTCGTGCTGCTGGCGCACCTCTTCCGGCAGCGGGTCCTCGCCGATGTCCAGGATGTTCAGCACGACCTGGACCGCCTGGGAGATGCGCCAGGAGCTCAGCCGGGCGCTCGCCGGGTAGACCGGGATCAGCTCGGTCGCGTACTCGGCGGCTGCCTCGGCGGTGGTCTCGGCGTCGACCGCGTCGACCGGCAGCAGCTCGTACTCCGGGTGGACAAGCTGGCGCCGGCCCCGGAAGGTGGACACCGTGCCCGCGAACAGCCCGATCTTGCCGCGCTGGAGAGCCCGGACGTGGCGTCCGGCCCCGCCGAAAAAGGTGAGCGTCAGGGTGGCCGTGCCGTCCGTAACGGTTACTTCGGCGCGGTCTGTGGTCTTGCGGCCGCCGTTCGGGAAGCGCGATCTCGAATACTGGGCCAGGGTCGCGCTCTCCACCCGGGCGAGTACCGTGACGTGATCCCCTTCGCGCAGCTCGGCGAGGGGCGTCAGCTCACCGCGGGTGTAGTACCGGCGCGGGTAATGCCGCAGCAGGTCTCCGACCGTCCTGATGCCGAAGACCTTCTCGAACGCCTCGCTGGTCTTCTTCCCGCCCAGCGGAAGCGGATCGCGCAGCGTGGCCACACTTGGCAGCATAGAAGCACCCGCCGACATTCCGGTGACGGAACGCAGGTCCGGCGATGGTTCGCGCGAGGGGCGGGCTGTCGGGTATGCTTCCGAGGCTGCCTAAGTTCGTGCCGGCGTTAATGTCCCGGCGCAGCGCGGCACCTGACAGACCTTCCAACGAACAATGGAGCGAACCGTGGCTTCCGTCTGCGACGTATGCGGCAAGAGGCCGGGCTTCGGCAACAACGTCTCGCACTCCCACCGCCGCACCCGCCGCCGCTGGAACCCGAACATCCAGACCGTTCGCGCTATCGTGTCTGGCACGCCCAAGCGCCTGAACGTCTGCACCTCCTGCATCAAGGCAGGCAAGGTCTCCCGCTAACGGCCCGGGCCGCCGCACGTCGGCGCCCGCGTGCTGGTGACTTCGCATCAATTTTCGTCTTCGTATCACTTCCGGTCCTTATCGCGTCCGCTTTGTCCGATTCTAGGGGCGGAAAGTGATACGAAGATGGGTGCGAGGCTCACCGGGGTCGCTTAGGGGCTTGCTTAGCGGAAGTGTTCCCAGCCGGCGGGCCCCGGGTAGGGGTTGCCGTCGACCGTGACGCCGTCGCCGGCGTGCACGGCGCCGATCACGCGCCATCGTGGCGGGAGCGCCACCGACGGCGGGAACGTGGCGACCAGGCAGTGGTCCTCGCCGCCGGTTAGCGCCCAGTTCAGGGCGAGTGAGGCCGGGGAGTCAGCCGAGGACGTTCTGGATGACGAGGGGCCGGCTGCCAGGACCAGGGCCGCGGCTTCGGCTAGCGGGTCACCAAGCGCGAGCCTCGGACTTTCCACCGCGATCGCCGCGCCGCTCGCCGCCGCCACGTGGCCGAGGTCGGCGAGCAGGCCATCGCTGACGTCGATCATCGCCGTGGCGCCAAGCAGCGCCGCCTCGGGGCCCGCCTCGTAGGGCGGCGCGGGCCGCCGGTGCGCGGCTATCAGCTCAGGACGAGCCGTCGTCACGCCGGCCGACAGCAGCG
>NZ_JBARCR010000600.1:0-3695 GCF_049794275.1 Trebonia sp. | reverse complement strand
ACCGGGTCGCCGACGTATTCGCGGGTGGCGACCAGGTTGTCGCGGGCCGGGTGCTTAGCAGCGGCGGGGCCGTCGGCGAAGGCGTGCAGGATGTTCGTCGTCACCTGGCGGACGAAGTCAGGGGTGCTGCCGCGGATGCCGTGCGGCTGGTCGCCGTAGATGGCCTCCACCCAGCGCATCGTCCCGCAGTTGTAGACGCCCGCGCCGCTCGAATGGGTGTAGTAGGCGGAATCCCCGTAGCTGGACGCGCCCTGGCAGGTGAGCGGCGAGTGGGACAGCACCTCGATCGGGCGCGGCACCGGGTAGGCCGGGTTCACCCGGTCGTACTCGACGCCGACCAGGTGCGGGAAGCTCGTGCCCGACGACACGCCCGTCCCGGCGTACACCCAGCTCGACGGGCTGGACACCACGAACGAGGCGTCGCACGGGTAGCCCTCGTAGATCGTGCCGATCAGCGAGGACTCCGGGTCGGAGTTCGGCGGCTCGCGCCAGTCGCTGGTGACCTCCGTCGGGTCCTTGCGGTACAGCGGGTCCTCGGTATACGAGGTCTTGTAGCAAACCACCTCGCGGGCGGCACCGAGCGCGGACGACTGCAGCCGGGTGCGGCGGAACACCGCGTTCGCTCCGAGGAACGCCAGGTTCACCCCGGCGTTCCGCGCCGCCGTGACGTTCGCGCGTTCCTCCGGCGTCCAGTACTCGTCGTGGCCCAGCGAGAGCAGCGCGCTGGCGCCGTCGAGCAGGTGCGGGTCGGCGGCGATGTCCATGCTGGTCACGTAGGCCAGGTTCAGGCCCAGGTGCTCGGCGAGCTTGACGATGTTGCGCTCGTAGGTGAGGAAGTAATCGGCGCCGTTGGAGTCGTACGGCCGGTCCAGGCTGACCACCAGCGACCGGTTCGAGTACGCGCCCGCCGTGTCCTTGTACAGGTCGTAGCCGCCCCACAAGTTGTAGGCCTGCCAGGTCTGCACGCAGCTCTTGATCACGATCTTGCCGGCCGTGGAGGCGGACCGCACGGTGACCGGCACGTACCGCTGCGCGCCGGAGTCGGCGTCGAGCCGGAGCAGGTACGCGCCGGCGGGCCAGTCGTCGGTCGGGATGTGCACCACCGGGTCCCAGTCGGTGACCACCGTGTTGGTCGGCTGCACGACAGCGGCGCTCTTCTGCCGGGCGCCGTGCACTGGCCCCGAGGACCAGACCTTGCGCGCGCCGGTGCCCTGGTACCAGCCGAGCCGGAACGCGGTCACCCGGAAGCCGCTCGAGGTGGTGGAGACGAACAGCGGGAACGACTCGCCGGTCAGCACGCTCGCGGAGCCCGTGTACCCCTCGATCTCGTGCTCCGCGCCGAGATTATGCAGCTGCCAGTGCGGGTCGCCGGGCCGCGAGTTCTCCGGCACCGGGGACTTCCACGGCCGGGGAGACGCGGTCAGCGCGGCCGGATGCCCGGACGCCGCGGGGCGGCCGAAGATCTTGGCGGCCCCGGAGGCGACCCCGGCCGCCACGCCCGCCGCGGCCAGGCCGAGGAAGGCTCGCCGGCTCGTCTTCCCTTCCACCCGGGTAAGCATGCCACGGACGAGGCCAGGTATGCGTGACTGCCCGGCGAACGGTAACAACGGTAACGTTTCCGGAACGCTCGGCGCGTACCGTGGGCTTTCGTGGGGAGAACACGGCTGACGTCACGCGAGGCCTGCGTGGCCGTCGGCGTTGTGCTGCTGGCCTTGTTCGCGGCCGCCGTGCCGCTGTCCGGGCTGGCGCGCCAGAACCTGAACGCCGGCGGCGGCTCGGTGCCGGTGTGGGTGTCGGCCGCGTTCGCGGCGACCGGGTGGGTGCTGGCATTTCGCCGTCCCGCCAACCCGCTCGGCTGGATCATGCTCGGCGGCGCCTTCTTCTTCGCCCTGAGCGAGGACGCCAGCTACTACACGGTGGCCGACTACGGGCTCAGGCACGGTGATCTCCCGCTGGGCGCGGTGGCGCTGCTCGCCCAGCCCGGCTGGGCGCCAGGGATCGTGGCACTCGGCCTGCTCATCCTGCTGTTCCCCGACGGCCGGCTGCCCTCCTCGCGCTGGCGGTGGCTGGCGGCCGCCTACGCGGCGGTGGCCGCGCTGTGGATGGCCGGCACTGTCGTGCTCACGGTGCGCGCCCTGGCCGATCACCGCACCCAGGTGGATTCCAGCGGGAACCTGCTGCTGCTCAGCGGCCACGACCCCGCCGCCGGCTGGTGGAACGTGCTCCAGGACCTGTTCTTCCCGCTGCTCATCGCCTGCTGGCTGGCCTCGATCGCCAGCCAGGCGCTCAGCTACCGGCGCTCGTCAGGGGAACGCCGTCAGCAGCTGAAGTGGCTGCTGGCCGGGTCGGCCGCCACCCTGGTCGCCCTTGGGCTCGTCGCGCTGCTCGGGAGCGTGCCGTGGCTGAGTGACGTGATCAGCGTGATCGGCTTCCTCGCGCTGCCGGTGAGCATCGGCGTGGCCGTCTTGCGGTACCGGCTGTTCGACATCGACAGGATCGTCTCCCGCACGCTGGCCTACGCGATCGTGACCGGCCTGCTCATCGGGGTGTACGCGGGCCTTGTGCTGCTCACCACCGAGGTGTTCGGGTTCCATACCCCGGTCGCGGTGGCCGCGTCGACGCTGGCCGCGGCGGCGCTGTTCACCCCGGTGCGGCGGCGCGTGCAGCGCCTCGTGGACCGGCGCTTCAACCGGGCCCGCTACGACGCGGAGACCACCGTGGCCGCGTTCGCGGACCGGCTCAAGGACGCGGTAAACCTCGACGCGGCCCGCGACGACCTAGCTACGACGGTCCACCAGGCCCTGGAACCCGCGCACCTGTCGGTATGGGTCAGCCCCCGCTAAGCGAGTGAGCCTGCTAGCCCAGCGCGGCGTCGATCAGCGGCACCAGGCTCGCCATGTCGTCGTCGGGCGCGGCGAGCAGCACGCCGCTGACCAGCGGACGGGCCTTGCCGAGCAGCTGCGCGGCCAGGTCGGCGCCCACAGCGCGGACCGCCCCGCGGCCCGCCTTCTCCAGCGCGTCCAGCGTCTCGGCGGGCATCGTCACCCCGGGCACCTCGTGCGCCAGGTAGTCGGCCTCCTCGAACGAGCGCAGCGCGCTGACGGACAGCAGCAGCGGCACGCCCGTGCCGTCCAGCGCCGTCACCAGCCGCGACAGCGACTCGAGCTCGTAGACGGGCCGGCTGATCAGGAACTGCGCGCCGGCCCTGATCTTGGCGTGCGCGCGGGCGATCTCCGCCTCGGGGTCACGCGCCCCCGGGTTGACCCGCGCCCCGATGCAGAACGACGTCCCCGCGGTCAGCGCCAGCCCGTTGGAGTCGCGCCCGGCGTTGAGCCCGGCGAGCAGCGCGGTCAGCCCGACCGAGTCCACTTCCCAGGTGCCGTCCACCGCCGGGTAGTCGCCGAGCACCGGCGGGCTGCCCGTCGTCGACACCACGGAACGGATCCCGAGCGCGTGCGCGCCGAGCAGGTCGGCCTGCAGCGACATGATCGTCTTGTCCCAGGTGGTGACCGTGGCGATCGTCTCCACGCCGACCCGCTGCTGCAGCTGCAGCGCCATGTTGAGCGAGTCCATGTGGGTGCGCGCGTTCTCCCGCGGCTGTACCACGACCAGCCCGATGCCGTTCGCCTGCAGCACGGCCGCGGCCTGCTCGGTGTCGCCGGCCCAGCCGCCGGCGGGCGGGGTCAGCGCGGCCC
>NZ_JBARCR010000599.1:0-1794 GCF_049794275.1 Trebonia sp. | reverse complement strand
CGGTGACCCTGCTCCGCCGCGGCGCCGCCGGGGTGCGCGGCTACGCGGGTGATCCTCCCGGCATCGATCCTGGTTTCGTGGCCGCGAGCGCGGACGACATCGCGAACCGGATCGAGCGCGACGGCCTGGCGGCCGTGCCCGCGGCCAGCCTGCTGTTCCCGCTCCGCCCTGGCGTCTCGGGCGGCTAGTCGCAGGTCTGGGTCGAGACGGGGAAGGTCTGCTTCGCCCCGGCGTCCGCGTCCCCGGCCACTTCCACGGCGGTCAGCGCGAACCCGGTGTCCGGTACGCCGACGGCGGCGGCGAAGACCACGCCGTAGACGGTGCCGTCAGGGCTGAGCAGCGGGCCGCCGGAGTTGCCCGGCTCCACCACGGCCTTGATCTCGTAGATCTGCCTGGTGACCTGGCCGGTCTGGTAGATGTCCGGGCCGACGGCACTCTGCATGCCGCCGATCCGCGCGGCCGCGGCGGTGAACGAGTGGTTCAGCGGGTAGCCGGCGACGACCGCGTTGGCCCCGTTCTGCGCCTGGCCGGCGAACTGCAGCGGGGTCATGTTCAGGCCGGGCACATAGAGCACGGCGATGTCGACTTGCGGGTCGTAGAAGACGACGTACGCGCGGTGGGTGACGCCGCCGAAGGTGGTCACCACGGGTCCCTGCGTCACGCCGGCCACCACGTGCGCGTTGGTCAGCACGTGGTCGGGGGCGTAGACGAACCCGGAGCCCTCGATGCTGCGGTCGCAGCTCGGCGCGGTGCCCTGCACCTTGACGACCCGGCTCTTGGCCGCCTGGTACCCGGGGCTGTTCAGCACGGCGGGGTCGGGCGGCTGCACGGGGAACAGGTGGGCCGCGCCGATGTCGCTGAACACCTGCGGGAACGGGCCGGTCGCGAGCATCCGCCTGAACTCGGAGAACATGGTCTTGGCCGGCGCCGGCATGACCTTGTCCAGGGTGCCGAGCACGACGGAATTGTTCACCTGCTGATCGACGACGGGGAACGGGGACGAGATCAGCACCGACCCGATCGCCCAGGCGATCAGCAGCATCGACAGCACGCTGACCCCGGAACCGCCGATCGCGTCGATGGTGGTCGATCCCCGGCCGGTCATCGTCTCCCGCATCGCGGCGCCGACCGACGAGGCGACGAACTGCCCGATGATCGCGAAGCTGACCAGCAGGATCACCGCCACCACGTCCTGCTGGGTCTGGCCGCCGACGATGGCATGCGCGATGGACGGGCCGAATTCCGCGCCAAGCACCGCGCCGCCGACGAAGCCGATGAAGCTCAGTGAGCCGACGATGAAACCCTGCCGGTAACCGGAGACCGCGAACGCGGCGGCGATAACGAGCAGGGCTAGGTCAAGCAGATCACCGCGCACGAATTCAAGGTATCCGGTGTTGCCTCCAGCCGAGACGCCATCGCCACGGGTGAAGACTCCCTTAACTGTCGCCTGAACGGTCCGCCGCGCTACGCCGTGCCGTGCCGCACCGCGTACACGGCCGCCTGGGTCCTGTCCTGCACGCCGAGCTTGGCGAGGACCGCGCTCACGTGCGCCTTCACGGTCTTCTCCGAGACCCGCAGCAGCCGCGCGATCTCCCTGTTGGACTTGCCGTCCGCGATCCCGGCGAGCACCTCCCGCTCGCGCGCGGTCAGCGTGTCCGCCCGCGATCCGCGGATCAGCGAGCCGACCGCCTCGGGGGCGAGCAGGACGTTGCCGTCGTGCACCGAGCGGATGGCGCGGACCAGCGCCGCGGGGTCGATGTCCTTGTACACCACGCCGGCGGCGCCGGCCCGCAC
>NZ_JBARCR010000598.1:0-2275 GCF_049794275.1 Trebonia sp. | reverse complement strand
AGGCCGACGGCGATCTGGGTGGCCTGCTGGCCGGAGACGCCGGCGCCGATCACGACGACCCGGGACGCATGCGTGCCCGGCACTCCGCCGAGGAGCGCGCCGTAGCCGCCGCCCTGGCGCATCAGGTGGTAGGCGCCGACCTGCGGGGCCAGCCGGCCGGCGACCTCGGACATCGGCGCGAGCAGCGGCAGGCTGCCGTCGGCGAGCTGGACGGTCTCGTAGGCGATGCCCGTGACGCGGTTCGCGAGCAGGGCGTCGGTGCAGGCCTTGTCGGCCGCCAGGTGCAGGTAGGTGAAGAGCACCTGGCCCGGGCGCATCCGGTGGTACTCCTCGGCGATCGGCTCCTTGACCTTGAGCACCAGGTCGGCCACGCGCCAGACCTCGTCGGGGTCGGGGATGATCGTCGCGCCGGCCGCGACGTAGGCGTCGTCGCCGAGCTCGGAGCCCGCGCCCGCGTCCTTCTCCACGAACACCTCGTGGCCATGGTCGGTCAGCTCGCGCACGCCCGCGGGCGTAATCGCGATGCGGTACTCGTGGTTCTTCACCTCGCGGGGGACGCCGATCTTCATTGACCGTCCTGCCTTTCGACTCGCCGCGGCCCAGATCCCTCCATGGTGCATGATTTTCGAATGAATGCCAATATTGCTGAATTTAATTCTGTATAATGACGTCATGGCTCTTGAAAGTTCAGCACGATCGCCTCGTGCGCCGGGTCCGCCGAATACCGTTCGGGGGGCGGCCCCTACGCCCCTCAACCTCGACGAAACGGACCGGCGCATCGTCCTCGAGCTCGCCCGCGACGCCCGGCTGCCGAACAACACGCTCGCCAGGCTCGCCGGCATCGCCCCGTCGACCTGCCTGGGCCGGGTGCGCGCGCTGCGCGAGCGCGGCGTGATCCGCGGCTACCACGCGGACGTGGACCCGGCGGCGCTCGGCAGGCCGCTGCAGGCGATGATCGCGGTGCGGCTGCAGTCCGACGCCCGCGGCCACATCCGCGCCTTCGTGGCGGACGTCGCCACCCGCGACGAGGTGCTGAACGTGTTCTTCCTGGCCGGCAAGGACGACTTCCTGCTGCACGTCGCCGCGGCGTCCACCGAGGGCCTGCGGGTCTTCGTCGAGGACCTCAGCTCCAACGCCGACGTCGCCTACACGGAGACGTCGCTGATCTTCGAGCACGTCCGCGCGGCGCTTGCCCAGTAGCCCCGCCATGCCGGCTCAAGGGGCCCCGGGACCACAAATTCACCGATGGCTTTCCTGTGCGGGCGGGTACTGGTTTACCCGCCGGGACTCCGGCGATGATGAAGGCACCGGCCGGTCTGGCCGGACTACGAGAGGCAGGCGGCAATGTCATCTCAGCCGTTTCATGACGCCCTGGCGCGCGTCATCGAGGACGTGGTGGCGCCGGGCGCGGCGGACGTTGACGCGTCCGGTGAATTCCCCAGAAAGCAGGTCGACGCGCTGGCCCAGGCGGGGCTGCTCGCGCTGACGGTCCCCGCCGAGTTCGGCGGCGGTGGCGGCGGCGTGCGCGACGCCGCGGAGGTGGTCCGCGAGCTCGGCGCGGTGTGCGGCTCCACCGCGATGATCGTGACCATGCACTACTCCGCGACCGCCGCGATCGTGGCAGCCGTCGACAAGGAGACGCTCACGGCGATCGCCGCGGGCCATCACCTGTCGACGCTCGCGTTCTCCGAGACGGGATCCCGCAGCCACTTCTGGGCGCCGCTGGGCACCGCGACCGCGGAGCCAGACGGCACCGTGCGGCTGGACGCGAGCAAGAGCTGGGTCACGTCGGCGGGGCATGCCGACAGCTACGTCTGGTCGAGCCTGCCGCTCGACGCCGACGGCCCGATGACGCTCTGGCTGGTCCCGGCGGACGCCGCGGGCCTGTCGGTGTCCGGCGCGTTCGACGGCCTCGGCCTGCGCGGCAACGCGTCGGCCCCGATGACAGCCGACGGCGTCCGGGTGCCGCGCGATGCGATGCTCGGCGCCGACGGCGGTGGCCTTGACCTGGCGCTGGCGGCGGTGCTGCCGGTGTTCCTGATCTGCAGCGCGTCGATGAGCGCGGGCCTGACGCGCCGGCTCGCCGACGAGACCGCGGCGCACCTGCAGCGGACGCAGCTGCGGCACCTCGGCCAGTCGCTCGCCCAGCAGGTACAGCCGCGCGCTGAGCTGGCGCGGCTGCGGATCGAGGCGGACCGCACCTGGGCGCTGGTTGCTGAAACGCTCGCCGCCGTCGAGGCCGGACGGGCGGACGCCCAGCTCCTGGTGCTCGAGG
>NZ_JBARCR010000597.1:0-13559 GCF_049794275.1 Trebonia sp. | reverse complement strand
GGCGGAGGCCCACGACGCCGGGCGCAGCACGCCGTCCTCGTCGCGGACCAGCGGCGCGGTCAGCCGGTCGGGCTCGGTGGCGTAGCTGAACGCGAAGCGGCCCTTGTCGCAGCTCCACTCCTCGTTGACCTCGTAATCCTCGCCGGCCAGCCGGCGCTGCACCCGGCCGCGCCGGTGGTCGGTGCGCAGCTGGCATCCGGACGCGCAGTGCTCGCACACGCTCGGCGTGGATACCAGGTCGAACGGCCGGGACTTGAACCGGTACGCCGCGCTGGTCAGCGCCCCCACCGGGCAGACCTGGATGGTGTTGCCTGAGAAGTAGGAGTTGAACGGCTTGCCCGTGGCGGTGCCGATGTACTGCGCGGGGCCGCGCTCGATGAACTCGATGAAGACGTCGCCCGCGATCTCCTCCGACGTGCGGACGCACCGGGTACAGGAGATGCACCGCTCCCTGTCGAGCAGCACCTCGGTGGAGATCGCTACCGGCTTGGCGAACTCGCGCTTGTCCTCGCGGAACCGGCTCTCGCCCCGGCCATTGGACATGGCCTGGTTCTGCAGCGGGCACTCGCCGCCCTTGTCGCACATCGGGCAGTCGAGCGGGTGGTTGATCAGCAGCAGCTCCATCACGCCCTGCTGCGCCTTGTCGGCGACGGCGGACGTGAGCTGCGTCTTGACCACCATTCCGTCGGTGCAGACGGTGGTGCACGAGGCGAGCGGCTTGCGCTGGCCCTCGATGTCCACCAGGCACTGCCGGCAGGCGCCGATCGGGTCGAGCAGCGGGTGGTCGCAGAAACGCGGGATCTGGATGCCGAGGGTCTCGGCGGCCCGGATTATCAGCGTTCCTTTCGGAACGCTGATCTCGAATCCGTCGATGGTGACGGTGACGGTCTGGGTCGTGGTCTGCACGGTCATTGAGTTACCTATCCGCCCACAGCGTGGTGGCCGCCGGGTCGAACGGGCAGCCGCCTTCCTTCTGGTGCTGGATGATCTCGTCGCGGAAATACTTGACGGCGGAGGAAAACGGCACCGGCACGGCGTCGCCGAGCGCGCAGAACGCGCGGCCGATGATGTTGTCGCCGACGTCGAGGATCGTTTCCAGGTCCTCTTCGGTGCCCTTGCCCTGCTCGATCCGCTCGATCGCCCGCACCAGCCAGTAGGCGCCCTCCCGGCACGGCGTGCACTTGCCGCAGGACTCGTGCTGGTAGAACTCGGTCCACCGCAGCGTTGCCCGCACGACGCAGGTGGTCTCGTCGAAGATCTGCAGCGCGCGGGTGCCGAGCATCGACCCTGCGGCGGCCACCGACTCGAAGTCCAGCGGCACGTCCAGGTGCGCGTCGGTCAGCAGCGGGGTCGACGACCCGCCCGGGGTCCAGAACTTCAGCCGGTGCCCGGCGCGGATCCCGCCGGCCAGGTCGAGCAGCTCGCGCAGCGTGATGCCGAGTGGCGCCTCGTACTGGCCGGGATGGGTGACGTGCCCGGACAGCGAGAAGATGCCGAAACCCTTGGACTTCTCGGTGCCCAGCTCGGCGAACCAGTCCCAGCCGTCCGACATGATCGACGGCACGCTGGAGATGGACTCGACGTTGTTGATCACCGTGGGGCTCGCGTACAGGCCCTCCACAGCCGGGAACGGCGGCCGGTTCCGCGGCAGGCCGCGGTACCCCTCGAGCGAGGTGAGCAGCGCGGTCTCTTCGCCGCAGATGTAGGCGCCGGCCCCGGCGTGCACCACGATGTCCAGGTCGAAGCCGGAGCCGAGGATGTTCTTGCCGAGGTAGCCCGCCTCGTAGGCCTCGGCGACCGCGAGCTGCAGCCGCCGGACGACGTGCAGCACCTCGCCGCGTATGTAGATGAACGCGTGCCCGGCCCTGATGGCGTAACAGGTGATGATGGCGCCCTCGATCAGCGTGTGCGGGGTGGCCATCATCAGCGGGACGTCCTTGCAGGTGCCCGGCTCGGATTCGTCGGCGTTGACCGTGAGGTAGTGCGGCTTGCCGTCGCCTTGCGGGATGAACGACCATTTCACGCCGGTGGGGAACCCGGCGCCGCCACGGCCCCGCAGCACGGAGTTCTTCACGGCCGCGATCACGTCGTCAGGCGGCATCGCCAGCGCCTTACGCAGCCCCTGGTACCCGCCGGTCCGCTCGTAGCCGGCGAGCCTGAAGGAGTCCGGCTCGTCCCAGTGCGCCGTGAGGACGGGTGTGAGCGTGTCGGTCACTTGGTGCCTCCGGCGGGCTCGGGTGCCGTCCAGCCGTGCTCCTTGGCGAGCTCGAGGCCGACCAGGCTGGCCGGGCCCGCCGACGGGCCTTCCGCGGCCTGCCCGTCACCGAAGCCGGCGAGGATGCGGGACGCCTGCTTCCAGGTGCAGAGCCGGTCAGGTCCCCTGGTGGGCCGCACGTCGTTGCCCGCCCGCAGGTCGTCGACGAGCTGCCTGGCTGAATCTGGCGTCATGTTGTCGAAGAACTCCCAGTTCACCATGACCACCGGGGCGTAGTCGCAGGCCGCGTTGCACTCGACGCGCTCGAGGCCGACCTTGCCGTCCGGCGAGACGACGTCGTGGTGCGCGTCGCCGTGCGGATCGGCGCCAAGGTGCTCGGCGAGCGCGGCGTAGATCTCGTCGCCGCCCATGATGGCGCACAGCGTGTTCGTGCAGACGCCCAGCTGGTAGTCCCCGACGGGGCGGTCCTTGTACATGGTGTAGAAGGTGGACACGCCCTTGACTTCGGTCTTGGTGATCCCGAGCATCTCGGCGCAGAACGCCATGCCGTCGTCGGAGACGTATCCCTCTTCGGACTGCACCAGGTGCAGCAGCGGCAGCAGCGCGGACCTCGCCCGCGGGTACCTGCCGATGATGTCGGCGGCGTCCGCCCGCAGCCGGGGCAGTGCCTCGTCACTGAACGGCATTACCTGTCCACGCCTCCAATCACCGGGTCGATCGACGCGATCGCCGGGATCACGTCTGCCAGCAGGCCGCCCTCGCACATCGCGGCGAGGGCCTGCAGGTGGTGGAACGAGGGGTCGCGCAGGTGCACCCGGTACGGCCTGGTGCCGCCGTCGCTGACCACGTGGCAGGCGAGTTCGCCCTTGGGCGACTCGACCGCCTGGTAGACCTGCCCGGCAGGCACCCGGAAGCCCTCGGTCACCAGCTTGAAGTGATGGATCAGGGCTTCCATGGACTGGCCCATGATGTGCGCGATGTGCTCGGGCGACGGCCCGAGCCCGTCCGGGCCGAGCGACAGCCGGGCCGGCCAGCCGATCTTGGCGTCCTGGATCAGCCACGGGTCGTCTGGCATGGTCCGTTCGGCCAGCCGGTCGACGCACTGCCGGACGATCCGGAGTGACTGATCGATCTCTTCGATTCTGATGAGGTACCGGCCGTAGGCGTCGCAGGTTTCCTGCGTCGGGACGTCGAACTCGTAGGTCTCGTATCCCAGGTACGGCTGCGACTTGCGCAGGTCCCAGGGCAGGCCGGTCGCGCGCAGGATCGGCCCGGTCACGCCGAGCGCCATGCAGCCCTGCAGATCGAGGAAGGCGATGCCTTGCGTGCGAGCCTTGAATACCGGGTTGGCGTCGATCAGCGTGCGCAGGTCGTGCACTAGCCGCGGCGCCTTGCGCAGGAAGTCGCGGACCGCCTCGAGGCCGCCGGCCGGCATGTCCTGGGCCACGCCGCCAGGCCGGATGAAGGCGTGGTTCATCCGCAGCCCGGTGATCAGCTCGAACAGGTCGAGGACGTTCTCCCGCATCCGGACGGCCTGCAGGAAGATCGTGGTGGCCCCGAGTTCCAGGCCGAACGGGCCGATCCCGCCCAGGTGCGAGGCGACGCGGTTCAGCTCGAGCAGCAGCACCCGCATGATGAGGGCGCGCTCAGGCAGCTTGTCCTCGATGCCGAGCAGCCGTTCCACCGCCATGCAGTACGCGGCCTCGTTGAATATCGGCGTCAGGTAGTCCGCCCTGGTGACGAACGTGGTGCCCTGCGTCCAGGTGCGGTACTCGAGGTTTTTCTCGATGCCGGTGTGCAGGTAGCCGATGGACGCCCTGATCTCTCTGACGGTCTCGCCGTCGAGGGTCAGGATCAGCCGCAGCACGCCGTGCGTGGACGGGTGCTGCGGTCCCATGTTGACGACGATCAGCTCGTTTTCTGACCGGTCTTCCTCGCCCGCGGCGACGACCTCGTCCCAGTCCTGCCCGGCCACGTTGTAGACGCGGCCCTGTGCGGCGTCGGCCTCCGCGTCGGTCGCGCCCGGAGTCGCGTGCGTGGTCACGCGTACCATCTCCTCTCCTCGGGCGGCGGCACCTTGGTGCCGCGGTACTCGACCGGAATCCCGCCCAGCGGATAGTCCTTGCGCTGCGGGTGCCCGCGCCAGTCGTCAGGCATCTCGATCCTGGTCAGCCCCGGGTGCCCGTCGAAGATGATGCCGAAGAAATCCCAGGTCTCCCGCTCGTGCCAGTTCGCCGACGGGTACACGGAGACCACCGAGGGAATGTGCACGTCGCCGTCAGGCGCGCTCACCTCGAGCCGGAGCCGCCGGTTATGGGTGACCGACACCAGGTGGTACACGGCGCGCAGCTCGCGGCCGGTGTCCTCCGGGTAGTGCACGCCGGACACGCCGGAGAAGATCTCGAACCGCAGCGCGGGCTCCTTCAGCAGCTTCTCGCACACCGCCACGAGCCGTTCGCGGCGCACGTGGAAGGTGAGCTCGCCGCGGTCCACGACCACCCGCTCGATCGCGTCGGAGAAGCCGAGCCCGCCCGCCTCGAGCGCGCCGCCCAGCTCCTGCGCGATCGTGTCGAAGTAGCCGCCGTACGGCGGCTCCGACGACACCGGCGGCCGCTTGTGCACCTGAAGCAGCCCGTACCCGGACGTGTCGGGAGTGTCCTGCACGCCGAACATGCCCCTGCGCACGACCTGCGCGGCAGCCGGCTGCTCATCCCGCCGAGCCGGCAGGCCCTCTTCCTCCACGGCGGGCGGCTCGCCGGCTGGGGTCCCCGGCTCCCCGGGCGCCTGGCTCATAGTTCGCTCCCGGCCTCGTTGACCGCCGGGGTGACATGCAGCGGGAGCAGCTTCAGCCGGGCCTCTTCCAGCTCGGTGATCTCGTCGTCGCGGTCGGCGCCCAGCTTCATGTTCATGATCTTGTCGTGCAGCTTGAAGATCGAGTCCATCAGCATCTCCGGCCGCGGCGGGCAGCCGGGCAGGTAGATGTCCACCGGCACGACGTGATCGACGCCCTGCACGATGGCGTAGTTGTTGAACATGCCGCCGCTCGAGGCGCAGACGCCCATCGAGATGACCCACTTGGGCGCGGGCATCTGGTCGTAGATCTGCCGCAGCACCGGCGCCATCTTCTGGCTGACCCGGCCCGCGACGATCATCAGGTCCGCCTCCCGCGGCGTGGACCCGGTCTTCTCCATGCCGAACCTGGCCAGGTCGTGCCGCGGGCCGCCGGTCATCATCAGCTCGATCGCGCAGCAGGCCAGGCCGAAGGTGGCCGGCCACACCGAGCGGGCCCGCGCCCACCCGGCTACTTTCTCTACCGACGTCAGCAGGACGCCGCTCGGCAGCTTCTCCTCAATGCCCATGTCGCTAATCCCAATCCAGGCCGCCGCGCCGCCACACGTAGGCGTACGCGATAAGCACGGTGACGACGAAGGTGACCATCTCCACGAGTCCGAACGCCCCTAGCTGGTTGAACGTCACCGCCCAGGGGTACAGGAACACGATCTCGATGTCGAAGACGATGAACAGCATCGCGGTCACGTAGTAGTTGACCGGGATCTTGCCACCACCCAACGGGATCGGGCTTGGCTCGATGCCGCACTCGTAGGCTTCCAGCTTCGCCTTGTTCCAGCGTTTCGGGCCCGCGAAGGTCCCTATCGTCACTGAGAACGCCGCGAAGCCGAAGGCGAGAACGGCGAGCACGAGAATCGGTATGTACAGCTTCACCGCGCTTCCGCCCCCTCTCTGTGGTCATTCATCCTAGGCATCGGCTCACCTGGGGTTGGGTGCGAGTCGGGTCATGCCGTTGATCAGGCGATCTGCGGCATCGCCACCCCGCGGATCGGTCAGGTTAGCGAGCAGCTTGAGTGCGAACCGCATCAGCGCGGGCCGGGCCATGCCGTGCCTGGTCGCGAAGTGCATCAACTGCGGCCGCCCGATTAGCTGCACGAACACCCGGCCGAGGGCATAGTAGCCGCCGTAGCTGTCGGCCAGTGCCCGCGGGTACCCGTGGAGCACC
Organism: Trebonia sp.; assembly: GCF_049794275.1. Classification (NCBI taxonomy): domain Bacteria; kingdom Bacillati; phylum Actinomycetota; class Actinomycetes; order Streptosporangiales; family Treboniaceae; genus Trebonia; species Trebonia sp. The sequence goes on along the minus strand of NZ_JBARCR010000597.1, from coordinate 7,329 downwards.
CGTTCGGCCTGTTCGCGGGTCGGGCGGGCAAGCGCTTCGGCGATCGTGCGCGCCAGGATCTCGCCGGACTCCATCGCGTACGCGATGCCCTCGCCGTTGAACGGGTTCACCATGCCGGCCGCGTCGCCGGCCAGCAGCAGCCCCCGGTAGTAATGCGGGGTGCGGTTGAAGCCCATCGGCAGCGCGGCGCCGCGCACCGGCTCGGTCCTGTTCTCCTCGGTGTAGCCCCACTCCTCGGGCATCGAGCGCAGCCAGCGCTTCAGCAGCGCGCGGTAGTCGGTGTTGCCGAACGCTTCCGAGGTGTTCAGCAGGCCGAGGCCGACGTTAGACGTGCCGTCGCCCATCCCGAAGATCCAGCCGTACCCGGGCAGCAGCCGGTCGCCGTCCCACAGGTCAAGCCACGACTCCAGGTAGTCGTCGTCGTGCCGCGGCGACGTGTAATAGGTGCGGACGGCGACGCCGAGCGGGCGGTCGTCCCGCTTGTGCAGGCCCATCGCGACCGAGAGCCGCGAGGAGTTCCCGTCGGCTGCCACGATGACGCGGGCTCTATACGTCTGGGAGTCACCACGGGCCCGTTCGGACTCATGTGTATCCGCCGTCACCCCGACGATGCGGCCAGCGTCGTCAAGGACGGGACCGGTGACCGTGACACCCTCGAGGAGCTTGGCGCCGGCGGCCTGGGCGCGGCGGGCCAGCGTCTCGTCGAGCGAGGCGCGGGTGCGCACCAGGCCGTAGCCCGGGTAGCTGTCGAGCTCGGGCCACGGCAGCTCGAGCCGCATGCCCGCGCCGATCACCCGCAGGCCCTTGTTGCGCAGCCAGCCCGAGCCGGGGCCGGTGTCGACGCCCATCCCGATCAGCGTCTTGGTCGCGCGCGGGGTCAGCCCGTCGCCGCACACCTTGTCCCTGGGGAACCGGGCCTTCTCGAGCAGCAGTACGTTCAGCCCTGCCTGCGCCAGGTAATAGGCGGTGGTGGCGCCCGACGGTCCGGCGCCGACGACGATCACGTCAGCGTCGTCGTCCTTAACGTGCTCGGTCACGTGTCTTCTATCCGCTGCCTTGGGGTTCTTGTGAAGCGCTTCACAAATTCTTTGCCTTTAGTTTATTCCCGGCCCGGTTTAGGGCCTCAGGCCACCCCTGCCGAAGCGGGACCGGAGAACCAGCCTAGAGGTTACGCGCGACGTGGATGGCGACCACGCCGAGGGTCACGTCGCGCCACCGTACCGCCGACCAGCCCGCCGCCCGGATCACGTCCGCGAGCTCCCGCTGCGCCGGCCAGTCGGAGATCGACTCGGCCAGGTACTCGTACGCCTCGGGGTTGCGCGCGGCGCGCCTGGCGACCGCAGGCAGAACGCCGGTCAGGTAACGCCGGTAAAGCATATCGAGGGGCTCGACAGTGATCCTGCTGAACTCGCACACCACGAGCCGGCCGCCGGGCCGCGTCACCCGTCGCATCTCGGCGAGCGCGTCGCGCGCCCCGTGCACGTTCCGCAGCCCGAACGAGATCGTGACCGCGTCGAACGCACCGTCGCGGAACGGCAGCCGCAACGCGTCGCCGGCGGCGAAGGCCACCCGGCCCCTTGTCTTGTCCCGCAGCGGGTCCCTGGCCGTCAGGCGGGCCTGCCCGGCCTGCAGCATGCCGAACGAGAAGTCGCAGGCCACGCAGTTCGCCCCGGACGCGGCGAAGGTCATCGACGAGGTCCCGGTGCCTGCCGCCAGGTCGAGCACGCGCTCCCCGGGGCCGGCCTGGAGGACGCGCTGGACGCGCTTGCGCCACAGCCGGACCTGGCCCATCGACAGGATGTCGTTCATCATGTCGTATCGCCCGGCCAGGGCGTCGAACATCGCCGCCACTTCGGCTGGCTGCTTGTCGAGATCAGCGCGGGTCATGGCTGACAGCCTGCCACCTACAGCAGCGCGGGCCGCCGCCAGGGTTCCGCTAGCACGTGCTGGGCGAGGAACGCGAACACCGTCTCGTACCAGACCGCGACGTTGCCTGGGGTGAGGATCCAGTGGTTCTCGTCGGGGAAGTAGAGGAACTTGGCGTCCACCTGATGCCGCTTGAGGTCCCACCACAGCCGGTGCGCCTCCGCTACCGGGACCCGGTAGTCCTTGTTGCCGTGGATCACGAGGATCGGGGTGGTGATCTTCTCCACGTGCAGGTGCGGGGAGTTCTGCTCGTACATTCCCGGCTCGGTCAGCGGGTCGCCGAACTGCGGGTGGAACCAGTGCGCGACGTCCGTGGTGCTCATCATCTGATCCAGCGCCCACAGCCCGGCGTGGCTGACGATCGCCTTGAACCGGTCGGTGTGGCCCGCGATCCAGTTCGCCATGTAGCCGCCGTACGAGCCGCCCATCATGGCGGTCCGCGACCCGTCGACGTCGTCGCGGGCCACGGCGACGTCGGTGAGGGTCATCACATCGTCGAACGTGCGCGAGCCCCACTGGTGGTAGCCGCGCGCCACGAAGGCCCGGCCGTAGCCCGTGGACAGCGCCGGATCCGGCAACAGCACCGCGTAGCCGCGCGCTGCCATCAGCCACGGGTTCCATCGCCACGACCAGGAGTTCCAGCTCGACATCGGGCCGCCGTGCACCCACAGCAGCAGCGGTGCCTTGTGATCCTGGCTCGCTCCGTCCGGTAGCACCAGCCAGGCGCGCAGCGGCTGACCGTCGTCGGCGGTCGTCTCCAGCTCGGTCAGCCTGCCGGGCAGCGCGAGGTGACCGCCGGGGCTGTCCAGCGCCACGACCTCGCCGGTCGCGACGTCGATGCGGACCGGCGCGGGCGGCGCGTCGACCGCGGACCGCAGGGCAAACAGCGCGGTGCCGTCGGGGGACGGGTTCAGTTCGCTGTAGTGGCCGTGATCCGTGGTCAGCCTGCCGATCTCACCGGTGTCGACCGCCACCCGGAACACCGGGTGCCTGCCGGTGTCATCGGCGGTGAAGTACACCCAGCGGCCGGCCGGATCCCAGACCGGGCTGCCCGGCCACCGGTCGAGGTCGCCGGTCAGGTCGCGCGCTTCGCCGCTGCCGTCGGTGTCCACCAGCACCAGGGTCTCGTCGTGCGGCTCTTCCCTGGTGAAGTGGCTGGCGCACAGGCACGCCAGGTGCAGCCCGTCCGGCGAGAAGGCAGGACTGGCATAGTCCAGGTCAGGGTCGGTGAGCAGCACGGTCCGCTTGCCGGTGACGAGGTCGATCAGCACAACCTCCTGGTGTGCCTGCACGCCATCGCGCCAGCGCCACCAGGTGACCGCGGCCAGCGTTCCGTCCGGGCTCAGCGCCACCGACGGCTGGAACAGCGCGCGGCCCGCGTCCGGGGTGAGGTCGCGGGTCTCGTACCGGGAGTCCTCGGTTTCCGCGCTGTCCGCACCCGGCGGGGTGACGGCGAACAGCCGCGGGTCGGCCGGGCCGAGGTCGTGGTCCCAGTAGCGAACCGGCACGGTCTCGTGCAGGATCGCGGTGACGCCGGCGTCCTTGCGCTCCTTGCGCAGCCGCTCGTCCTCGTCTCCCAGCGCCGGCGAGACGACCACGATGGCCGGCGCGTCCGCGGCCGTCTCCAGCCCGTTGATCCCGCCGGGCAGCGACGCGACGATGCGTGCCTCGCCGCCTCCGGCGGGCAGCAGCCACATCGCCGGGCCCTCGTCGCGGTCGCCGTTGTGCCCGCTGTTCCCCTCGCCGTTGTCCGGCGCCGGGCGCTTGGAGGTGAACAGCAGCGAGCCGTCAGGCAGGAAGCGCGGGCCGCCCTCCCCCTCTGCGGACCTGGTCAGCCGGTGCGGCGCGCCACCCTGCGGGTCGATCCGCCAGATGCTGGTGACGAACTTCTTCCTGTCCTTGCTCAGCGTCTGCACGCTGGCCGCCAGCCAGCTGCCGTCGGGCGACAGCCGCAGCCCGGTCACTCGCGGAATGGCGACGTAATCGCTCAGGTCATGGAAGGGAAAGGTCGCAGAAGGCACAAACGCGACCATATCCCGCATCGGCCACCCGGGCTAGACGCTCATCAATGTGCGTCCGTGATCATCACGGTGCCGACCGTAGTGTTGGTCGCCTCGTCGATGAGGATCATGCCGCCGGTCATCCGGTTCCGCGCGTACGGGTCGGCGAACACCGGCTGGGTCAGCCGCATCCGCACCCGGCCGATTTCGTTGAGCCCTAGCTGCGGCGCGGTTTCGTCCCTGTGCAGGGTGTTGACGTCGATCCGGTACTGCAGGTCGGTGACGATCCCCTTGACCGTGCGCGTGGTGTGCTTGACGATCAGCCGGGAACGCGGCGCGAGCGGCCGGTCGGCGCTCATCCAGCACACCATGCCCTCGATGTCCTGCGCGGCGCGCGGGTGGTTGTGCGGGCGGCAGATGAGGTCACCGCGGGAGATGTCCACGTCGTCGTCGAGCAGCAGGGTCACCGACATCGGCGGGAAGGCCTCGTCGACGGGAGTGCCCGCCATGTCGATCCGCTTGATCCTGGTGCTGAACCCGGACGGCAGGTGCATCACCTCGTCGCCAGGCTTGAGCACGCCGCCCGCCACCTGGCCGGCGTAGCCGCGGTAGTCGTGGAGTTCCGGGTCACTCGAGGCGTGCGGCCGGATCACGTACTGGACGGGGAACCGCACGTCGATCAGGTTGCGGTCGGACGCGATGTGCAGATGCTCCAGGTGGTGCAGCAGCGACGGGCCCTCGTACCAGGGCGTGTTCGCGCTGCGGTCCACCACGTTGTCGCCGAGCAGCGCCGAGATCGGGATGAACGTGAGGTCCTGGACCTCGAGTTTGGCCGCGAACTTGGAGAACTCGTCGCAGATCTGCTCGAACACCTGCTGGTCGAAGCCGACGAGGTCCATCTTGTTCACCGCGAGCACCAGGTGCGGCACCCGCAGCAGCGTGGTGAGGAAGGCGTGCCTTCTTGACTGCTCGGTCAGGCCGTTCCGCGCGTCGACCAGGATGACGGCCAGGTCGGCGGTAGAGGCGCCGGTGACCATGTTCCGTGTGTACTGGATGTGGCCTGGCGTGTCGGCGATGATGAACTTCCGCCGCGGCGTCGCGAAGTACCGGTACGCAACGTCGATCGTGATGCCTTGCTCCCGCTCGGCCCGCAGGCCGTCGGTCAGCAGCGCCAGGTTGGTCGACTCCTCGCCCCGGTCACGTGACGTGCGCTCCACGGACTGGAGCTGGTCTTCAAAAATGGCCTTCGAGTCGTAGAGCAGCCGGCCGATCAGCGTCGACTTACCGTCATCGACCGAGCCAGCGGTGGCGAACCGCAAGATGTCCATGTTCTAGAAGTAGCCTTCCCGCTTGCGGTCTTCCATCGCCGCCTCGCTCGTCCGGTCGTCGGCGCGGGTCTGCCCGCGCTCGGTGATCCTGGTGGCGGCGATCTCCGCGATCACCTCGCTGATCGTCGCGGCGGTCGAGGCGACCGCGCCGGTGATCGTCATGTCGCCGACGGTCCGGTACCGCACGCTCGCGGTGAACGGCTGCTCGTCCTCCGTCCGCGGCAGGAACTCGTTGACGGCCAGCAGGATGCCGTCGCGCTCGAACACCTCGCGCTCGTGCGCGTAGTAGATCGGCGGGATCTCCAGGTTCTCCCGCTCGATGTAGCTCCAGACGTCCAGCTCGGTCCAGTTCGACAGCGGGAACACCCTGATGTGCTCACCGCGCTTGATCTTGGTGTTGTAGAGGTTCCACAGCTCGGGGCGCTGGTTCTTCGGGTCCCACTGGCCGAACTCGTCGCGGAAGCTGAATACCCGCTCCTTGGAGCGGGCCTTCTCCTCGTCGCGCCGTGCCCCGCCGAACAGGGCGTCGAACCGGTGCTCCTCGATCGCGTCGAGCAGGGTCACGGTCTGCAGCCGGTTCCTGCTGACCCAGCGGCCGGTCTCCTCGACGGCGCGGCCCTGGTCGATCGAGTCCTGGACGCTCGCGACGACGAGCCTGACGCCGAGCTCGGCGGCCCTCTTGTCGCGGAAGTCGAGGACCTCAGGGAAGTTGTGCCCGGTGTCCACGTGCATGACGGGGAACGGGATGTTCGCCGGGCGGAACGCCTTCTCCGCCAGCGCGAGCACCACGATGGAGTCCTTGCCGCCGGAGAACAGCAGCGCGGGCCGCTCGAACTCCGCGGCGACCTCACGCATGATGTGGATCGACTCGGCCTCGAGCACGTCTAGCTGGGACAACAGGTAATCAGATCGCATGCGTCGCTTCCCGGATCGCTGCCAGCAGCAAGCCCGCGATTACGGGCCGGCAAACCAGGATATCCGGCAGCAGCGGATTGTCCCGGTTGTACCGGACATCGCTGCCGTCGATGCGGGAGACGTGGAACCCGGCGTCGACCGCGACCGCCACAGGGGCGGCGGTGTCCCACTCGTAGAAGCCGCCGGCGTGCAGGTAGGCGTCGGTCTGCCCGGTGATGACGGTCGCCACCTTCGCGCCGGCCGAGCCGCACGGCACGAGCACCGCGTCGATGATGTTCGCCACGTCGTACACGAGCTGCGGCGCCCGGCTTCGGCTCACCACCAGCTTGAGTGGCTTGCCCGGCGGCTGCGGCTGGTCGGCCGGCGCCTTGGGGGGGTTTGCGGTATCCAGCACCGTGCCCTGGGCGGGGAGCGCCACCGCACCAGCGGTCAGGCCGCCCTTATCTCTTTCCCAGAGCGCCACGTGCACGGCCCAGTCGGTGCGCCCCTCCTCGCCGAACTCCCGCGTCCCGTCCAACGGGTCGACGATCCACACCCGGTCCGCGTTCAGCCGCGCCTTGTCGTCGATGCCTTCCTCGGAGAGGACGGCGTCGTGCGGCCGCTGCGCATTGAGTTCGGCGACGAGGAACTCGTGGGAGAGCCGGTCCCCCGCCTTCCGCAGCACGTCCGGGTCACCGCCGCGAGCGCGCAGCTCGAGCAGCAGCCGCCCGGCCTCTTCCGCCAGATCTCGCGCGAGCACATGGTCATCGGCTGTCGTCACCCGCCCGATGCTACCGGCCACCTGGCCCCCGCGGTTCCCCTGCGCGCACCCCGCAGAATAAATCGGACATATCGGGCAGCAATTCCGGCCTCCCGATCATAATGGGTCGTTAGGCACCTCCTAGTGTGCCTAACGACCCATTATCTTTGAAAACCGGTTCGGGCGTGCTCTCCCGACTGCGGCTTGCGGGGCAGGGGGGAGTTAGGGGACGTTGGTAGCCGACGGATACCACGGTCCGGAGGGCGGCGGTTATGCGGTTCAGCGCGGAGACGACAGCGGACGGCGTGACGGAGCGGCTGTTCACGGTTGGCGACGCTACCGGCGCTGTATGGGCGCCAGCCGGGGCCACGGGACCGCGGCCGCTCGTGCTGCTCGGTCATGGCGGCGGCGGCCACCGGAC
>NZ_JBARCR010000596.1:0-2952 GCF_049794275.1 Trebonia sp. | reverse complement strand
ACCGGGTGGTCGAGGGCGGCATCGGGCACAACCTGCCCCAGGAAGCCCCGCAAGCCTTCGCCCAGGCGATCATCGACGCGGCCGGCTTCTGACGGTCAGGAAGGCATGCTCATGGCCATACATTGGCGCACCCCGGCCGGGCTGCACACGGCTTCGGCCCAGCTTCCCGTCGAAGGCAGGCTGGCTTCGTTCGACGGCGCGACCGGATGGCTCAACTCGCCGCCGCTGACGCCGGCCGGGCTGCGCGGGAAGGTGGTGGTGATCGACTTCTGGACCTACACCTGCGTCAACTGGCTGCGCCAGCTCCCCTACGTCCGCGCCTGGGCGGGGAAGTACGCCGGCCACGGGCTGGTCGTCATCGGCGTGCACACCCCCGAGTTCGGGTTCGAGCACAACCCGGACAACGTGCGCCGCGCGGTGAAGGACATGCGGATCGATTACCCCGTCGCGATCGACAGCGACTACGCGATATGGCGGGCCTTCGACAACTATTACTGGCCCGCCCTGTACTTCGCCGACGCGGAGGGGAACATCCGCCACCACCACTTCGGCGAAGGCGAATACCAGCAGTCGGAAATGGTCATCCAGCAGCTGCTGGCCGAGGCCGGCGCCGACGGGGCCGGACGGGACATGGTGTCGCCCGACGTTCGCGGTCTCGAAGTGCCTGCTGACTGGGACACCCTGCGAACACCGGAGACCTATACCGGCTACGAGCGCACCGAGAACTTCGCGTCACCCGGCGGCGCGGTACCCGGCCAGCAGCATATCTACAGCGCCCCGGCGGCGCTGCGGTTCAACCACTGGGCTCTGTCAGGTGAGTGGACGATGGGCAGGGAGGCCGCCACGCTGAACGCGGCCGGCGGGCAGATCGCCTACCGCTTCCAGGCCCGCGACCTCAACCTGGTCGCGGGGCCGGCAGCCGCGGGAACTTCGGTGCGATTCCAGGTGCTCCTCGACGGCGAGCCACCCGGCCCCGCACACGGCGCCGACGTGGACGACCAGGGCCGCGGCACGATCACCGAACCGCGGCTATACCAGCTCATCCGCCAGCCCGGCCCGGTCACCGAGCGAACCTTCCAGATCACGTTCCCCGGCCCCGGCGCCGAGACCTACTCCTTTACCTTTGGCTAGCGGCGTGCTGACTGCCTGAGGGCCGCAGTACGGTGGCCGAGCCGTGGGCGCCGTGCCTGGCCTGGGCCAGCGCGGCGGCGGCCCGTTCCAGTGAGAAGCTGCCGGCCACCGTCACTGTGAGCACGCCCTGAGCGAGGAGCTGGACCAGGCCGGCGAGCCGTGCGCCGTCGGGGACAACCTGGACAGCCTGCGTGGCGATGCCCCGCTCGGCGTCCGGGAGATCCGCGGTGATCGTGGCCAGCCGGCCGCCGTCCCGCACCGCCCGTATCGCCTCGGCGGAGCCGGCACGCACCGCGTTGGCCGCTCCGTCAACGCCGCCGCCGGTCAGCGCGCGCACCTGTTCGGGCCAGTCCCGCTGGTGGTAGTCCAGCACGGTGTCGGCTCCGATGGCGGACACCCGGCCAGCGCTGTCCGCGCCCGCCGTGGCGATGACCTTCGCTCCGCGGTGCGCGGCAAGCTGGACGAGCATGCCGCCCGTCACGCCGCCTGCCCCGTGCACCAGGACGGTCTGCCCCGCACGGACCTGCAGCGCGCCATCGATCACCTGGTCAGCGGTGAGCGCAGGGACCGGCAGCGCCGCGGCGGCGTCGACGGGCACTCCCGTCGGCAGGACGGCCACCTGTGCGGCGGCGGCGATGTGCCGTCCGGCCCAGGTGCCCTGCTCGCGCAGCGGCGCCGAATGCACGGTGACCCGGTCGCCCGCGGCGATTTCCGTAACGCGGTCTCCGACCGCGGCGACAAGCCCGGCCGCCTCGACGCCGAGCGCCATCGGCGGCCGGACACCCAGGTCCCACCCCCCGGTGCGGGCGAACTCATCCCAGTTGCCCACCCCGCAGGCCTGCACGTCGATCAGCACCTCGTCTGGCCGCAGCTCCCGCGGCCCGGGCAGCTCCAGGACTTCCACTGGGCCGCCGAACCGGCGTACACCTCCACCTAGCACCGCCTGCTCCTCACTCTCTGGTCTGGCGTCGGTTTCCACCGTCGCACCCTGGACCGCCCGGCCGCCACAGTTGACACCCTGGCCGGCACCCTGGTCAGTCGGCGGTGGCGAGGCATTTGACTGATTAGACCTGTCTGTCTAATATCTCTATTGAACAGACTTGTCTACTCAATGAGAGTGGGTAACCAGCCATGACAACCCGCTACAGCGCCGGGCCGACAGCAGAGATCGCACGGGTCCGCCGTCCGGCCAGCGGGACCGCCGACGGTCTCCCTGCTGACCCGTTCGCGCGCCGGCTGAGCGGGCGGCCCGCGGTCTTCGTGCTGGCCTCACTGATCGTGGCGCTGCTGGCCTCCTCCGCTGCCCCGACCCCGCTGTACGCGATCTACCAGGCCCAGTGGCACTTCACGCCGATCACTACCACGGTGGTGTTCGGGGTGTACGCGCTGGCGGTGCTGGCCGCGCTGCTGACCTTGGGCAAGCTGTCGGACCACGTCGGACGCCGGCCGGTGCTGCTGACCGCGATCGCCGTGCACGCGGGCTCGCTGGTAATCTTCGCCACCGCCACCGGGGTGCCTGAGCTGCTAGCGGCGCGGGTGGTCCAGGGCCTGTCTACTGGCGCGGCCCTGGGCGCGATCGGCGCGGCCATGCTGGACATGGACCGCGAGCTCGGCACGTTCGCCAACGCGGTGGCGCCGGGCATGGGCAGCGCGAGCGGCGCGATCTTGTCCGCGCTGGCGGTCCGCTTCCTGCCTGATCCCACCCATCTCATCTACCTGGCCCTGATCGGCGTGCTCGCCCTGCAGGCGACCGCGATCGCGGCCATGCGCGAGACGGTCACCCCGGCACCGGGAGCGCTGGCCAGCCTGCGCCCGGAGATC
>NZ_JBARCR010000595.1:0-4152 GCF_049794275.1 Trebonia sp. | reverse complement strand
GCGGAGCGGCCTGGGTTGTCAGGTGAGGTGGTCGATTGCCGTCAGGATCCTGCGTTCCGAGACTGGGCCCTGGGTGCCGATTGTCTGGGCGAATAGGCTGACCCGCAGTTCCTGGATCTGCCAGCCGATCTCGCGGGCGGCTTCGGTGGACCGCTCGGCGGCGGGCATGGCGGCGAGCGCGTCGCGGTAGGCGTCCTCGACGCGGTGCGCGACGGCCATTTGCTGGGCGTCGCGGCCGGGGTTGTCGGGCAGCTTGTCCAGGCGGTACTGGATGGCGCGCAGGTAGCGGGCCAGCGCCGGGAGCCGCCGGGTTCCAGTGGCGGCGAGGAAACCGGAGTAGACGAGGCCGGCGAGCTGGTCGCGGATGTCGGCGGCGGCGGGCTCGAGCACCGGGCTGCGCAGTTCGCCGAGCCGGATCTGGGCGGCGTGGGCGGCGCGCAGGATTTCCTCGGCCCAGGTGATGACCTCGTGGGTGGCGGCGTGCAGCCTGGGGCGGACGTCGGCGGCGAGCCGCTCGAATCCCGCGGCGTCCCAGGCAGGGCCGCCGGCGTCGGCGATCAGGCCGTCGGCGGCGCAGTTGACAGCGTCGGCGAACAGCGCGGCGACGCCGCCGTGGGGGTTGTTGCTGAGCGCGAGCTTCTGCGCGGTGGTGAGGCGGGCGGCGATGTCCTTGACCGGGGACCTGGCGCCGAGCAGGATCAGCCGCCGCGTTCCGGCGAGCATGGCGGCGCGGGCCGTCTCTGGGGTCTCGAAGAGGCGGACATCGACGGCGTCGCCGTTGTCGACGAGGGCCGGGTAGGCCTTGACCTCACCGTCGGTGAACACCTGGGGCAGGGTGCCGATGTCCCAGGTGGTGAGTCCGGTCCTGGTGAGGGCGCTCGCCCGGGCGGACAGGGTCGCGCGCAGCTTCGGCCGCAGCTGCCGCTGGAGCGCGGCCAGGTCTTTACCCGTGGCGAGCACGCGGCCGTTGTCGAGTATGCGGAATGTGATCCGCAGGTGAGCCGGGAGCTTGTCCAGGTCATAGGCGTCGGCAGGGACCCGCACGCCGCGCAGCCGCAGCAGCTCGCGGGACAGCACGTCCCTGATGTCGCCGGCCGGGGTGGTGCCGTCGAGCCGGGCGAGGACCTCGCGGGCGACGTCGGGGGCGGGGACGAGCTCGCGGCGCAGGGCCTTGGGCAGGGAGCGGATCAGTTCGGTGACCAGCTCGTGGCGCAGGCCGGGGACCTGCCAGGAGAACTCCTCTGGCCGGGCCTGGTTCAGGGTGCTGAGCGGGATGTCGATGGTGACGCCGTCGGTTTCCGTGCCGGGCTCGAAGGCGTAGGACAGCGACAGGGCTCGCTGGCCTGCCGCGGCCGGGCCTTGCGTCTCCGAGGTCCAGACCTCGGGGTAGGCGGAGTCCAGCTCTAGCGCCTCCGCCGCCTCCGCGCTGAGCAGGTCATCGAGGGTGAGCGTGAGCAGGTCAGGGGTCTGGTGGCGCTGCCTCTTCCACCAGGCGTCGAAGTGCCGTGCGGAGGTCACGTCGGCGGGAACGCGGGCGTCGTAGAACTCGAAGAGCGCGTCCTCGCCGGCGACCAGGCCGCGGCGGCGGGCGCGCTGCTCGAGTTCGGCGGCTTCGGCGAGCAGCGTGGCGTTGTCGCGGAAGAAGTGGTGCCTGGTTTCCCAGTCGCCTTCGACGAGGGCGTGCCTGATGAAAAGCTCGCGGGAGGCGACCGGGTCGATACGGTCGAAGTTCACCGTGCGGTCGGCGACGATCGGGATGCCGTAGAGGGTGACCTTCTCCGTGGCGATGACGGCGCCGCGGCTCTTAGACCAGCGGGGCTCGCTGTAGGACCGCTTGACCAGGTGGGCGGCGACCGGTTCGACCCATTCCGGCTCGACGCTGGCGACGATGCGGCCCCAGAGCCTGGACGTCTCTACGAGCTCGGCGGCGACCACCCAGTCCGGCGGCTTGCGGGCGAGCGCGGAGCCAGGGAAGATCGCGAACCGGGTGCCGCGGGCGCCGAGGTATTCGGGCAGCGGACGGCGGCCACGCTCAGGGGGCGTGCCAGGCCGGGCAGTGAGCACTACCTTCATGCCGACGTGGGACAAGAGTCCGGCGAGCAGGGCGGTGTGAACACGGGCCCGTTCAGAAGACGATGAATCGGTGCTCAGCCCGAGATCGGCGGACAGGCTTTGCAGCTGAGCGTGCAGGTCCTGCCACTCGCGGACCCGCAGGTAGTTGAGGAACTCGGCGCGGCACATACGGCGGAAGGCGGAGCCGGACAGCTCGCGCTGGCGGTCGGTGAGGTAGTCCCACAGCGCGAGGAAGGTGAGGAAGTCCGATTCCGGCTGGGCGAAGCGGCGGTGCGCGGTGTCGGCGGCCTGCTGGTTGTCGGCAGGGCGTTCCCTGGGGTCCTGGATGGACAGCGCGGCGGCGATGACCAGGACTTCGCGGGCGCAGCCCTGGCGGTCCGCTTCGATGATCATGCGGGCGATGCGGGGGTCGACGGGGAGACGGGCCATCTTCCGGCCAGTGTCCGTGAGCCGGTCGCTCTTCATGGCGTTGAGCTCTTCGAGCAGCCGCACGCCGTCAGTGATGCTGCGCGGGTCCGGCGGGTCGACGAAGGGGAACGCGCGGACGTCGCCGAGGCGGGCGGCGGCCATCTGGAGGATGACGGAGGCGAGGTTCGTGCGCTGGATCTCGGGGTCGGTGTACTCGGGGCGTGAGTCGAAGTCCTCTTCCGAGTACAGCCGGATGCAGATGCCGTCGGCGACGCGGCCGCAGCGGCCCTTGCGCTGGTTGGCGCTGGCCTGCGAGATGGGCTCGATGGGGAGGCGCTGGACCTTGGTGCGCAGTGAGTAGCGGGAGATGCGGGCGGTGCCCGGGTCGATGACGTAGCGGATGCCGGGGACGGTGAGCGAGGTTTCCGCGACGTTGGTGGCGAGCACGACGCGGCGGTGGCTCATGGTCCGGCTGGCGGGGAGCTCGAAGACGCGGTGCTGTTCGGCGGCGGACAGGCGGCCGTAGAGCGGGAGGACCTCGAGGTTCTTGCGGCCCTTGAGGGCGTCGGCGGTGTCGCGGATCTCGCGCTCGCCGGAGAAGAACACGAGGATGTCGCCGGGACCGTTGGCGCTGAGCTCGTCGATGGCGTCGCTGATCGCCTGGATCTGGTCGCGGTCCTCTGTGTCTCGTTGCTCTGGGTCGGTGATCGGGCGGTAGCGGACCTCGACGGGGTAGGTGCGGCCGGAGACCTCGATGATCGGCGCGGGTTGGTCGTCGATGGCGAAGTGGGCGGCGAAGCGTTCCGGGTCGATCGTGGCGGAGGTGATGATCACCTTGAGGTCGGGGCGGCGCGGCAGGAGCTGCCTGAGGTAGCCGAGGATGAAGTCGATGTTCAGGCTGCGCTCGTGGGCCTCATCGATGATGAGCGTGTCGTACCGGTACAGGTCGCGGTCGCTGGCGATCTCGTTGAGGAGGATGCCGTCGGTCATGACCTTGACCAGGGTGTTGTCACCGGACTTGTCGGTGAACCTGACCTTGTAGCCGACCGCGGTGCCGAGCTGGGTGCTGGTTTCCTCGGCGATGCGTTCGGCGACGGTGCGGGCGGCGATCCTTCTTGGCTGCGTGTGGCCGATCTGGCCGGTGACGCCGCGGCCGAGCTCGAGGCAGATCTTGGGCAGCTGGGTGGTCTTGCCCGACCCGGTCTCGCCGGCCACGATCACGACCTGGTGATCCCTGATCGCCTGCGCGATGTCGTCCCTGCGCTGGCTGACCGGCAGGTCTTCTGGGTAGCTGATGTCGGGGACCGCTTCGCGGCGCCTGGCTACCCGGCGAGCCGCCCGGTCGATCTCGGCGGTCAGCTCGATGACGGCCTTGTCGCGGGCGGCCTGGTCGCGGAGGCCGTTCGCGCGGTCGATACGCCTGGCCAGCCGGTGCTGGTCGTGCAGCATCAGCTCGGGCAGGGCGCGGCGCAGGTCGGCAAGCGAGGGCAGCGTGGAAGGTTGAGTCACCGGCGAGAAAGAGTAGAGGAAGAAGATCCGGTAGTGCCAACGCTTTTAGGCCCGCCAGGCTTCCCGGTTACGGGCTGGCTACCTCATCTCCTGCTCAGCCGAGCCTCTCGCCAGGACTTATCCTGCTCGGCTGGAGGGCCCAGTGCCAGTGGCGGAGGGCTT
>NZ_JBARCR010000594.1:0-4018 GCF_049794275.1 Trebonia sp. | reverse complement strand
CGCCGCGGCAGCGCGGCGAGATCCTGCGCAAGGCGTTCGAGCTGATGACGCAGCGGGCCGAGTCCATCGCCAGGCTGATGTCGGCGGAGAACGGCAAATCGCTGCGCGACGCGCGGGGCGAGGCGGCGTACGCCGCCGAGTTCTTCCGCTGGTACGCGGAAGAGGCCGTCCGCATCGAGGGCACCTTCATGCGGGCGCCGTCCGGCGCGAACCGGATCCTCACGCTGCACCAGCCGATTGGCGTGTCCGTCCTGGTCACGCCCTGGAACTTCCCGGCCGCGATGGCCACCCGCAAGATCGGCCCCGCGCTCGCGGCCGGCTGCACCGTGGTGCTCAAGCCCGCAGGGGAGACGCCGCTGACCGCGCTGGCGATCGCCGGAATCCTGGCCGAGGCGGGCGCCCCGGACGGCGTCATCAACGTGCTCACCTCCCGCAAGTCGGGGGCGACGGTGTCGGCCATGCTGCACGACCCGCGGGTCCGCAAGCTGTCCTTCACCGGGTCCACCGAGGTCGGCAGGATCCTGCTGCGCGAGGCGGCCGACAACGTGATCAGCTGCTCGATGGAGCTGGGCGGCAACGCGCCGTTCATTATCTTCGACGACGCCGACATCCCCGCAGCGGTGGAGGGTGCGCTGATCGCGAAGATGCGCAACGGCGGCGAGGCCTGCACCGCGGCCAACCGGTTCTACGTGCACGAGGCGGTGGCCGACGAGTTCACCAAGACGTTCGCGGCTCGCCTGGCGGCGTTGAAGGTCGGGCCCGGCCTCGACGAGGACACCGAGCTCGGCCCGCTGGTCAACGAGGACACCAGGTCCAAGGTGGCCGAGCTGGTGGACGGCGCCAGGTCCGGCGGCGCCACCCTGGTGACCGGGGGCCGCAAGCCGGACCGGCGCGGCTTCTTCTATGAGCCGACGCTGCTCGACGGGGTGCCGGCGCAGGCCGCGATCCTGGACACCGAAATCTTCGGCCCGGTAGCGCCGGTGGTGCGGTTCACCGACGAGGCGGACGCGATCCGGTGGGCGAATGCGACGGAGTTCGGCCTGGTGTCCTACGTGTACACGCGGGACCTGCGCCGCGGGCTGCGGGTCTCCGAAGCGCTCGAGGCGGGCATGATCGGGCTGAATCGCGGCCTGGTCTCCGACCCGGCCGCGCCGTTCGGCGGGGTGAAGCAGTCCGGCATCGGCCGCGAGGGTGCCCACGACGGGCTGCTGGAGTTTACCGAGACGAAGTACATCGCCACCGACTGGTAAGCCGTTCAGGTGCACTGGACGTAACACGGGATCCTGCCGGGCAAGCTCGTTCGCGAGCTGCCCAGGTCGTCGAGGAGATTGTGGTTCCAGACCATGATGGTGAACGTCTTGTAGTGGTAAACATGCGCGGGCGGACCCGCGTGCAGGGCCGCGATGGCCGGGAGGGGGATCAGGGAATTGCGGCGCGGGCTCCCGTTGGGGAGCTGGGTGTTGTCGGCGGTGTTCGTCACGATGAAGTTGGCATAGCTTTGCCGGGGGTCGTACCAGTCGGCCTTGGACTCGTAACGACGCGGGACGTCGCGGGTGAATTGCCACGACACCGTCCTGACCGCGACGCGGCCCCCGCTGTCCATCGTGATGAGGTTTGCCTCGAAGTAGGTACCGAGCCCGGTGGTGAGGTGGTGCGCCTCCAGCCACGGAACGATCGCCTGGTCGAAGTCCGCTACCGGGCGATGGGCGGTGCCATAGCCGAGCCCGGCCACATAGCAAGCCAGCACACCCACTGAGACCAAGGCCAGCGCCGGCTTCAGCCGTCGCGGCAACCGGGTCAGCGTCCCGGGGACCATGCGCCCGGCCAGGACGGCGCCGAAGGGCAGCACGGCCACGATCTCCCTAGTGTCGAACAGCGTGACGGGGGCGACGCTGAGCACGTAGGCGGCGACGTTGACGACGAGCGCCGTGGCCAGGACGGGGGAGACCAGGTCGCTCGGGTCGAAGAAGTACCGGAACGCGCGGAAGAAGCCCCACACCGCCAGCGCCACGCCCACCAGGTGCACCGCGGCGAGGGCGATTCCGGCGGCCATCGGCAGGCCGCCCAGGCTGGGACCGAGCAGGGAATATTTCGAGAGGTGGAGGAAGTCGGCGGCGAAAACGTTGAGGATTCCGTCCACCGCCAACACGATGTGCTGCCCGAGATAGGCGGTCGGGGTGCGTTTCGTCGCTAGCGGGAGGAGGTGGTATCCGTGCAGGTCGATGATCAGCCGCACGGCGAGCTTGGCCACGGCGTACGACAAGACAGCGACCGCGACCAGGGAAAGCTCGTACCACTGGGAGGCCAGCGATTTGCGGCGGACCACTCCCAGCAGGGCACGGGCGCCGCAGACGATCGCGATCGGTACGGCCGCGGTGAGCATGGCAATCTGGTCGGCGATCACCACCAAGGTGAGGATCGCGCCGACCGCGACCGGGACGTACCAGCGCCGCGGCGCGCGGTCCAGTAGCAGGAACGCGAGCAGTAGAGGGAGCTGGGTGCCCAGGTGGTCCGGCTGCGACAGCAGCAGGTGCGTGGCGTTGCCGAACTGCGGCGCGATCATGATCCCGGCCGCCACCGCGAAGCGGATCAGCCCTTCCCGCCCCGTCGAACGGCCCCTGGCCAGCAGGCCGGCCGCCAGCAACAGCAGCGTATAGGTGCTGGCGGCCGCGATGTGTTCCACATCGGGCCCCAGGCCCTTGATCAGCTCGACGAGCATGTACTGGGGGATCTCGGTCGTGTAGTACGTCACGTCCGCGATGGTCCAGCCGCGCAGCAGCCAGTTGCCGTGCAGCACGTCCCACGCCTGCAGCGCCTGGTCAGCGCCGTCGGAGCCAGCGGGATAGGTCCAAGAGAGCCGAAGGAAACAGAGGAACAGCGCCAGGCCGACGACTGTCGTGCCGGTCACCCACGCGATCCTCGGGTGACGCCGGGACCACTGTGTGAACCGCCGCATGCGCTCACGGAATGGCGACCGTTCCGCGCTAACGTGCTGGGCGGTCGCCTGACCGGTCAACCCGGTGTCCACACTGCCCCCTCACGGGCCTTGATCAATAGTGCGGGAATCATATCTGTTGCCCTGCGCGGGGTTAGCCGTTTCCCTGCGGCTTCCGGACGGCCAGCACGTAGCCGCCATGCAGGTTGGTGAAGACGGTGAAGGCGGCCGGGCTGAACTGGGCGGGCGTGAAGGTGACGGGGCCGTCCGGGGTGGCAGCAGGCGTCCAGGACCACTGTCCCGGTCCAGTGCGCAGGAGAATGAACACGTCGACGGGGCCGAACGCGGTGTGCGCGGCGGCGGCGGCGAACGCGGCCGGGTCGGTGACGCCGGAGAGCTTGCGCAACGCGGCGTATCTGCCAGACCAGTTGGTGTCGATGCCGGCCGCGGTCCTGGTGACGCCGATATAGCCGGGCCAGTTTACATAGGGGAACAGTTGCTCCGAGGCTGACAGGGTGACCGGTTCCGCGCTCTTGCCGAGCACGGATGCCACGTCCTTCTCGATGGGGTCGGTGGGGAACCAGGGCTGGCGGATGCTGGCGGGCGCGGCGGCCGGGTACCTTCCGTCGGGCAGCGCCATGGTGAATGCGAGGGTGGTGTCGTTTTTTGCGGTGCTCACAGCCGGCTGGTAGAGCCCGGTCACCGAGGGGGGGCCGCCCGGCATCCACGCCTGCCATGCGGTGATGGCGACAAAGATGCTGAGCAGGCACAGGGCGAGCGTCGGCAGCCCGGCCGGGACGGCGCGGATGGAGATCAGGCGTACAAGACGCGGGGCGGTGTGCGCGATGGTCAGCACCCCGGCCGAGGCCAGCATCAGGCTTGTCAGCCGGGGAGTGTCCTGCAGCAGCAGATGGCGGCCGACCAGGACAAAGGCGGCAAGGCCGAGCAGCCAGTAGGCGTAGATGCCGCCGGTCAGCAGCAGCATCGGTTTCCCCCACCACACCCGGCCCCGGTACCAGACCATCCCGATAACGCCGATCAGCCCAAGGACGCCGAGGGGAGTCGGCGCGAGGAACAGCAGCG
>NZ_JBARCR010000593.1:0-7686 GCF_049794275.1 Trebonia sp. | reverse complement strand
TCTCACGCCAGGCCCGCTTTGCCCGGGTAGGGCCGAGGTCGGGCCCGCCGTGCTTCTTGGATCCGCCGACGAGCGTCGGCGCGATGGCGTTCGCGCGCCTGGCCCAGGCAGAGGCCCCCGGCCAGCCATTCTCCGCCATCAGATCGTGGAGCGTCTCGCCAACGGACGGCGGCGGGCCAGCCGGCTCCGGCCAGGAGAAATAGGCGAAATCCTCCGGCCGCATGGCGACAAGCACGAACCGCGGCCGCAGTTGCGGCACCCCGTAGTCCGAGGCGTGCAGCAGCCGCCAGTCGGCCGCGTATCCGAGCTCCGCGAGCCGGTCGAGAACATGCTGCCGGTAGGCCGCGAACCGCGGCAGTGAAAGCCCTCGCACGTTCTCCAGCAGCAGCGCCCGCGGCCCCATGACTCCGCAAAGCTCAATCGCCCAGGCGAACAGGTCCCGTTCATCGGTCGCGCCGAGCTGCTTGCCGGCGATGGTGAACGGCGGGCACGGGACCCCGCCGGCCAGCAGGTCGATACCGGCGTAGTCGGCGGGGGACCAGACCGCGGGGCTGGCGACGTCCCCCTGAGCCACCTTCCAGTGCGGCCGGTTGCCCCGCAGCGTGGCGCACGCGTTCGGATCGAGCTCGACGGCCAGTTCATGCTCGAACCCGGCGAGCTCAAGCCCCAGCGACTGCCCGCCCGCCCCGGCACAGATCTCGACGACCCGGTGCTCCGGCATGGTGACCTCCCGCTGACTCATGCAGCATCTTCCCGTACATTCGCCCCGCTTCGGCGGAGCTATTGCGTGTCGGGGTGGAGGCGGTTGACGCGCTCCGGCCAGGTGGCCTCTAGCAGCTGGATCAGCCGGGTGATGAGGGCGTTCAATGGCGCGTCGAGGCCGTGCTCGGCGGCGCGGGCGGCGATCGCGCCGTTGAGATGGGCGATCTCGGTGCGACGGCCGTTCATCAGGTCCTGCAGCGTGGACGCCAGGTGGGAACCCGACGCGGAAGGGTCGAACTGCGCCTTCATCAGCCGCAGCGCCGCGGCCTTGTCCACGTACACGCCCTCGGCCCGCGCCACGGCCGCGACCTCGGCCAGGATCGAGGAAGCCAGCTCGTCGAACCCGTCATAGCGGCCAAGCGCGGACACCGGGATCGAGGCGATCGCGCACAGCGTGTTCATCACGCAGTTGAAGGCGACCTTCGCCCAGATGACGCCGAGGGTGTCGTCGGCCACGCGGGCGGGAAGACCGGCGGCGGAGAGAGTGAGCACGAGACGTTCTGGATACTCCGACGAGGCCGGGCCGAGAGCTCCCAGCACCGTTTCGCCGGAGCCCAGCGCGCGAATGTGCCCAGGTCCGAGCAGTTCGGTGCCGAGCGTGGTGGTGCCGGCGAGCAGCCGGGTCTCGGGCACGTAGGACCGCAGCACCTCGATGTTGCCGAGGCCGTTCTGCAGGGTGAGCACCAGCGTAGAAGAGCCGATCGCAGCCGCCGCCGCGGCGGCCACCGAGGCGGTCGCAGTGGCCTTGGCGAACACGATGACCAGGTCGGCGGGCTCCGCCGGGGCGGGGAACGGCCGTGCCGGAACGCGCATCACTTGGGAGCCGTCAACGTCGTCGATCCGCAGCCCGGACGCGTTGATCGCGTCCACATGCTCGCGCCACCCGTCGAGCAGCACCACCTGATGCCCAGCCGAGAACAGCGCGCCGCCGAACCGGCACCCCATCGCCCCCGACCCGGCGATCGTGATCTTCACGGGGCCGGCCAGCCGGAGGTGTCGGTTTCCGAAGGATCGCCGAGCGGCGGGGTCCCGTACGTCCGGAACGTCGAAGGCAGCCGGGCGCCCCAGCCGGGCTTGGCCGCGTATTCGGGCGGGGTCCAGATCACCGGGTTGTCGTCCGGATCGAAGCCGAGGTAGCCGCCCGAGCAGATCTCGATCCTGTTCCCGCCCGGTTCGCGGGTGTACAGGTAGAACCCCTGGATGGGGATGTGCCTGGACGGGCCCGCCTCGATGGGCACGCCGGCGTCGTTCATCAGGTCGGCCGCCCGCAGCACATCCTCGCGGGAGTCCACCCAGAACGCCAGGTGGTGCAGCCGCCCCCGGCCGCCAAGGTAATCGCGCACGTAGATGATCTCGTGCCCTTGCACGGTGGACGACAGCCACGCCCCGTCTTCCCAGCCGTCGGCATCCCGGATGATCTCGAACGTGCGCAGCCCGAACCCGTTCTCCCAGAACACCCGGCACGCCCGGACGTCGGCGGCCATGAGGTTGACGTGCTCGAGCCGCCGGACGTTCGCGCCGGTGCCCGTGTACCGCTGGTGGTTCGACTTCATGGCCGGCCGCGAGTCGGCCGGCGAAACGTACTTCGTCGTCTCGTAGTAGAGCCGGACCGGATGCCCGTCCGGATCCTCGAACGCGAAGAACGGCCCCTTCCCTGCCTCCGGCTCCACCCACGCCCCGGGCACTCCGGCCGACTCAAGCCAGGCGACCCGCCGCGCTAGCGCCTCAGGGCTCCACGCCCGCAGCGCCACGTACCCGAGCCCCGGCCGCGCAGCGGCGGTCAGCTTGAGGCAGTACGGCTCGTAGTCGCCGTACCCGCGCAGGTACCACGAGCCCGGCTCTTCGGCGACGACGGAAAGCCCTAGCAGTGAGGTGAAGTACCGCAGGCTGTCTTCCGGCACCTGAGTCAGCAGTTCCGCGTGCCCAATGTGGGCGACGTCCCGCCAGCGTTCCCCGGTCATCGCGGAGCCCGCAGCTGTCCGAGGGCGGAGACGGCGGCGCCGCGCAGCATCCCGAGGTCGGTGGAGATCGCCAGCAGCGTCAGGCCGCGTGCGGCCCACCGCCGCGCCTCGTCGGCGGTGGCGCAGAAGATGCCAAGGGGCGTGCCGTGCCCGAGGATGAGGTCGGTCGCCGTAGCGAGCGCGGCCGCCACGTCAGGATGGCCTGGGTCGCCCGGATGCCCCAGCGAAACGGCTAGGTCCGTCGGTCCGAAGAACAGCGCGTCGAACACGCCAGACTCGAGTATTCCCGGCAGCGCGGCCAGTCCAGGGGCCGACTCGATCTGCCCGACGAGCACGGTCCGCGCCAGGCTCGACCCGACGTGCTCCGCCGCCGGGACGGCGCCGAACATCGCGGCCCGAGTCGACAGCGACAAGCTTCGCTCCCCGATCGGGGGATAGTGTGCGGCGGCCCGCACCGCCGCGGCCGCACCGGGCGAGGACACGTCGCTGACCTGGATGCCCGTCACGCCGGCGTCCAGCAGCGCGCCGCACAGCGCCAGCCAGGTCGCCGGGATCCGGGCGATCACCGGCACGTCATGGGCATCGCAGGCCCGGACGATCCCCTCCACCTCGCCAGCCGACAGCGACGAGTGCTCGAGGTCGGCGACCACGAAGTCGTACCCGGCGGTCGCGAGCGTCTCGCTGATCAACGGGTCGCGGGACTTCACGAACGTCCCGAGCAGCCGCTCCCCGTCGCGCAGCCGGGCCCGCAGGTGCCCGCGCGAGCCATCACCGGCCATCAGGCGCCGGGATCGCCCTCGTCGATCGCGTAGTAGTCGTCGCGCCGCGGGTTGAACACGCTCAGGTCCACCATCGGCTCGTCGCCAGCCGCGACCGCGTAGTGCAGCACCCCGGACGGCACGACGAGCATGTCACCGGCCGTGACGTCGGCCGTCTCGTCGCCGACGGTGAACTGGCCGTGTCCGGAGACGATGTACACGATCTGCTCGTGCGGATGGGTGTGCGGCCGGGGCTCGTGACCGGGGCTGAGCGTGCCCCACGCCAGCGTCGCGCCCTCGCCGGAGAACGACCGCCGGGTGACCCCGGGACGCACGTCGCTCAGCTTGAGCTCGTCGATGTTCGCCTTCTTCATGGCACCACCCCGGCTTCCAGTGACCGAAGTGAAAATATATGATCCGGCGGCTTTAGGGAAGAGCGGATCGCCGCCAGCCATCCGCGGCTGGGCGCACAGGTGACCGCATCAGCCGGGCTCTGGCATTCCAGTTATCCGGAACGGGCCCGCGCTCCGACCCCTCCCCGGCACCGCTGCGTGCGGCGGCGACGGCCGCGAGCGCGGCGACAAGCGCCGCGATCTCCTCGGCGGAGGCGTCACCTTTGACGATCTTCAGGAACGGATTCTCGTCAGCCACGAGACTTGCCGACACCTATACCGAATTCCCGGTGCACCCGTGCCCAGAATGCGTCCCGCAGCCATTCGCGGGCCTCCTGGTAGGGACGCAGCGACTGGCCGAGTTCCTTTTCCGCCTCGACGAGCAGTTCCTTATCGATGACGGGCGGCAGGATGGGGCCTGGCAGCAGGTCGCGGATGTTGTCCGAGCCGCGGGTGAGGATCCACTTGTGCGCGACGTGCTCGCCGGCCTCTTCGACTTGCCGTCGGTCCGGGCCGAGCCTCGGCATCGGGCCGGTGGAGGCGACGTGCGAGTTGCGGCCGATCGGGCCCGTCTGCCGGAAATGCCGTTCGCCGAACAGCTGGGCCGGCGACGGAACCGTGGCCTGGATGTCCGGCCGGGGCTGCTCGACAGTCGGGTTCCTGGTGAAGTACGGACGGAGGAACGGCCCGTCGAGCACGTCGACGGTGTCCGATTCCCACACCAGCCGCTCGGCCTGGTTCGTGCCGTACGGCGGCTCGATGCCCCACAGGTGCACCCGCACGCCGAAGGCCTGCGCGGCCTCGACCGCCGGCACCATGTCCTCGTCGCCCGCGATCAGCACCGCGTCGGTGATCGCGCGGTGCCTGGCGAGGGCCTCCATGTCGGCCCTGATGTTGGCGTCGACGCCCTTCTGCTGGCCGCGCGCGTTCAGGTTGCCGAGCCGCAGCTTGACCCAGGGCATCTGGGCGACGACGCGCTGGTCGATGGTGGGCACCCGGTCCCGCGCCGCGTCATACCAGTAGACGCGGAGCAGTTCGCCGCGAAATAGCTCGTCAGCGTGCTTGGTGACGGCCTGGATGAGGCTGACCGCGTCCACCCGGTATTCGCGCCGCGAGCTGGTGCCGAAAAGCAGTTCGCCGCCGGCCGCGTAGATGTACCCGACGTCCACCAGGACCGCATATCTGGCGAGGACGGGCAGCGGGGCAGCGAAATCGCTCATTGCCTTCTGACTGTAGCGGACTCGTCGGATCACAATGGAATGTTGCCGTGCTTCTTGGGCGGCAGCGTTTCCCGTTTAGTTCGCAGGCTGCGCAGTGCCCGGGTGACAGCGGCCCGCGTTTCCGCGGGGCGGATCACCGCGTCCAGGTAGCCGCGCTCGGCCGCGATGTACGGGTTGGCCAACGTGTCCTCGTATTCGGTCGTCCGCTCGGCCCGGAGCCGGTCCGGGTCCTCCGCCTTGGCCAGCTCTCGCCGGTACAGGATGTTGACCGCGCCCTGCGCGCCCATCACGGCGATCTGCGCGGTGGGCCACGCCAGGTTGATGTCGCCGCCGAGGTGCTTGGAGCCCATGACGTCGTAGGCGCCGCCGTAGGCCTTGCGGGTGATCACCGTGACCTTGGGGACGGTGGCCTCGGCGTACGCGTACAGCAGCTTGGCGCCGCGCCTGATGATGCCGCCCCACTCCTGGGTGACGCCGGGCAGGAAGCCAGGGACGTCGACGAACGTGAGGATGGGGATGGAGAACGCGTCGCAGGTCCGCACGAACCGCGCCGCCTTCTCCGAGGCGTCGATGTCCAGGCAGCCGGCGAAGTGCATGGGCTGGTTGGCGACCACGCCGACGGGCGCGCCAGCGACCCGGCCGAAGCCGACCACGATGTTCGGCGCGAAGGCGGCGTGGATCTCCAGGAACGTGTCTTCGTCGACGACGGTCTCGATGACCCGGTGGATGTCGTACGGCTGGTTCGGCGAGTCGGGGATGAGGGTGTCGAGTTCCTCGTCGTCCGGACTGATCTCGTAGTCCGGCGTGACGGGGACCAGCGGCGGCTCGTCGAGGTTGTTCGACGGCAGGTAGGACAGCAGGTCCCTGGCGAAGGCGATGCAGTCCTCCTCGTCTTCCGCCTGGTAGTGCGCGACGCCCGACTTGGCCGCGTGGGTGTGCGCCCCGCCGAGCTCCTCGAAGGTCACGTCCTCGCCCGTCACGGTCTTGATCACGTCGGGGCCGGTGATGAACATGTGGCTGGTGCCCTCGACCATCAGCGTGAAGTCGGTGATCGCCGGGGAGTACACGGCCCCGCCCGCGGCCGGCCCCATGATCAGGCTGATCTGCGGGATCACGCCGGAGGCGCGGGTGTTGCGGAAGAAGATCTCGGCGAACAGCCCGAGCGCCACCACGCCTTCCTGGATTCGCGCGCCGCCTCCGTCGTTGATGCCGACGACCGGGCAGCCGGTCTTCATCGCATGGTCCATCACCTTGACGATCTTCTCGCCGTAGACCTCGCCGAGGCTGCCGCCGAACACGGTGAAGTCCTGGCTGAACACGGCGACTGGCCGGCCGTCCACCGTGCCGGTGCCGGTGACCACGCCATCGCCGTAGGGCCGGTTCCGCGCGATCCCGAAGTCACGGGCGCGGTGCCTGGCCAGCTCGTCGAACTCGGTGAACGAGCCGGGGTCGAGCAGCAGGTCGATCCGCTCGCGGGCGGTCAGCTTGCCGCGCGCGTGCTGCTTCTCGACGGCCGCCTGCGAGCCGGCGTGGACCGCTTCGTGCCTGCGGCGCTCCAGATCGGCGATCTTCCCCGCCGTGGTGTGCGGATCGGGCGCCGCACCGTCACTCGTCTCAGCTGCCGTCATGAGGGAAAGGGTAATGGCGCCGGATGATTGGGTTCACCCGCCGGTGGCTAGAGTCGGTCTCGTGAGCAGCGTGAGCGTGGACAGGGAGCGGGACTCGGCCGAGCTGCCTGAGACGATGCGGCGGGACGTCCGGCTGCTCGGCGACATCCTCGGCGAGGTCATCACCGAGTCCGACGGGCCTGATCTGCTCTCGGACGTGGAGCGGCTGCGGCGCGCGGTGATCGAGGCCCGCCGGGTACCTGACCTGGCGTCGCCGGAGGCGGCTGCCGCCGGGGATGCCATCGCGGCGCTCGTCGCCTCTTGGTCCCGGCAGCGCGCCGAGCAGGTCGCCCGCGCCTTCACCGTCTACTTTCACCTGGCCAACCTGGCGGAAGAGCAGCAGCGGGTGCGTACGCTGCGGGAGCGCGATTCCGGGGACAGCCCGCCGCGCGAGTCGCTCGCGGACGCGGTCGCGCGGATCACCGCCGAGCAGGGCCTCGACCACGTGCACGACGTGCTGGCCGGGCTGCGGGTGCACCCGGTGTTCACCGCGCACCCGACCGAGGCGCGCCGCCGCGCGGTGGTTGCGTCGCTGCGCCGGCTCAGCGGGCTGCTCACCGAGATCGACGACCAGCCGTCCGGCGTGGCGCAGCAGGCGGAGGTGCGGCGGCGGCTGCACGAGGAGGTCGACCTGCTGTGGCGGACCGCGCAGCTGCGGGTGGCCGGGATGACGCCCGCCGACGAGGTCCGCACGGTGATGACCGCGTTCGACGAGACGCTGTTCCGGCTGGTGCCCGCCGTGTACCGGGCGATGGACCACGTGCTGCTGGGCCCGGACAGCGGCGTGAAAGCGCCGCCGGTGCCCGCGTTCTTGCGGTTCGGCAGCTGGGTCGGCGCCGACCGGGACGGCAACCCGACGGTGACCGCGGCGGTCACCAGGGAGGCCGCGCTCATCCAAGGGGATCACGCGCTGCGCGCGCTGGAGG
>NZ_JBARCR010000592.1:0-7319 GCF_049794275.1 Trebonia sp. | reverse complement strand
TCTCGGCCACGAGGTGGGCACCTCGCTGCTCGAGGCCGACCACATCGAGTCGTGCAAGGAGATCCTCGCCAGGGCCGCCGAGCGCGCCGCGGGCGGCCCGTCGCTGCACGTGGTCGGGGTCCGGCTCACGGAGCTGCTGGGCAAGCAGGTCGAGTTCGCCGCCGATCTCGCCGGCCCGTCGGCGGCCGCGACCGTGGGCGCGCTGACGGACGGTGGCGTGGCGCTGCTCGAGAACGTCAGGTTCGAGCCCGCGGAGACTTCGAAGGATGATTCCGAACGGGCCCGTCTCGCTGCCCGGCTCGCCGAACTGGGCGATGTGTACGTGGGCGACGGGTTCGGCGTGGTGCACCGCAAGCAGGCGTCGGTCTACGACCTGCCCGCGCTGCTGCCGCACGCGGCGGGCGACCTCATCCTCGCCGAGGTGGCCGTGCTGAAGCGGCTGACCGAGAAGCCGGCCCGGCCGTACGTCGTGATCCTCGGCGGCTCCAAGCCGTCGGACAAGCTCGGCGTGATCGGGAACCTGCTCGGCGTGGCCGACCGACTGCTGATCGGCGGGGGGATGAGTTACACGTTCCTCGCCGCGCTCGGGTACGAGGTCGGGAACTCGCTGCTTGAGGCCGACCAGATCGAGACGGTCCGGTCCGTGATGGCGGAGGCGGAGCGCCGCGGGGTCGAGATCGTGCTGCCGACCGATCTTGTGGTGGCGACGCACTTCGCCCCCGACGCGGACTCGGTCGTCGTGCCCGCCGACGCGATCCCGGCGGACCGGGAGGGCGTGGACATCGGACCGGACACGCGGGCGCTGTTCGCGGCCAAGCTGATCGACGCGAGGACCGTGTTCTGGAACGGGCCGCTGGGGGTCTTCGAGTTCCCGGCGTTCGCGGCGGGCACCCGCGCCATCGCCGAGGAGCTGACCAAGG
Organism: Trebonia sp.; assembly: GCF_049794275.1. NCBI lineage: Bacteria > Bacillati > Actinomycetota > Actinomycetes > Streptosporangiales > Treboniaceae > Trebonia > Trebonia sp. Next base: position 6,399 of record NZ_JBARCR010000592.1, on the reverse strand, counting down.
TCGACGGGCTCACCGTGATCGGCGGCGGCGACTCGGCGGCGGCGGTGCGGTCGTTCGGGCTGGCTGACTCGGCGTTCGGGCACATCTCGACCGGCGGCGGAGCGTCGCTGGAGTACCTTGAGGGCAAAACCCTCCCCGGGCTGACGGCCCTGGAAACGGACTAACGTGGCTGATAACAGCAAGTTGCCGCTCATCGTCGGCAACTGGAAGATGAACTGCAACCACCTCGAGGCGATCGCGCTCGTCCAGAAGCTGGCGTTCACGCTGCGGCCGAACGACTACCAGCACGTCGAGGTCGTGGTGCTGCCGCCGTTTACCGCGCTGCGTTCCGTGCAGACGCTGGTCGACGGCGACAAGATGAAGATCCGTTTCGGCGCGCAGGACCTGTCCCCGTTCGATCGCGGTGCCTACACCGGGGACGTATCCGGGCCGATGCTCGCCAAGCTCGGCTGCTCCTACGTGCTGTGCGGGCACTCCGAACGCCGCCAGTACCACCACGAGGACGACGCGCTGGTCAACGCCAAGGTACGCGCCGCACTCGCGGTTTCTGTCACGCCGCTCCTGTGCGTGGGGGAGCCGCAGGAGGTGCGACACGCCGGCGAGCAGGTGCCGCACGTGATGGCGCAGCTGGGCGGGTCCCTGGCGAAAGTGCCGGCCGAGGCGGTCGGCGCGATGGTGATCGCCTACGAGCCGATCTGGGCCATCGGCACTGGTGAGGTCGCCTCGCCCGGTGACGCGCAGGAGATGTCCGCCGCGATCAGGGAGTGGGTTTCGGCCACCCATGGGCCCGAAACGGCCGCCGGAGTGCGTATCCTGTATGGCGGATCAGTGAAGGACGACAACATCGCGCCTATTATGGGGCAACAGGACGTAGACGGAGCCCTCGTCGGCGGCGCCAGCCTGGATGCCGCCCAGTTCGCTTCGATCTGCCGGTACCGCGAGCTGACCCCGCGCCAGTGAGCGGCGGCCGGTGAGACGCACAGGCGCTGACAACAAGTCGTGACAGTCATTTTGGCAAGGAGATAGACCGCCGTGGAGATCGCACTTTCGATCATCCTGATCCTCGTGAGCCTCGTGATGATCTTGCTGGTTCTCCTGCACAAGGGCAAGGGCGGCGGCTTGTCCGACCTGTTCGGCGGCGGTGTGTCCTCGACGCTCGGCTCGTCGTCGGTGGTCGAGCGGAACCTGGACCGGATCACCATTTTCTTCGGTGTGCTGTGGTTCATCGTCATTGTTGTCCTAGGCTGGCTCCTCAGCCACTGAGTCCCGCGTGTATCTCCGGCCGGGTCCGGAGTATCTGGTAGATGACATTCGACGTGGTTCGATGAATCCCGTGACAAGGGGTGATCTGTGAGCAGTGGCAACGCGATACGCGGAAGCAGGGTAGGCGCCGGCCCGATGGGCGAGGCCGAGCGCGGTGAGGCCGCGCCTCGGGTGTGGGTGTCGTTCTGGTGCTCAAACGCACACGAGACCCGGCCGAGCTTCGCGACCGACGCTGCCATCCCCGAGCAGTGGGAGTGCCCTCGGTGCGGCTTCCCTGCTGGCCAGGACGAGGCCAACCCGCCGGCCCCGCCGCGCGTCGAGCCGTACAAGACGCACCTGGCCTACGTGAAGGAGCGCCGCACCGACGCCGACGGCGAAGCCATTCTTGCCGAGGCCCTGAAGCGCCTCCGCAGCAGCGTCTAACTTCGCCGGCCGCCGCTCTTCCCGCGCAGAGCCGGTGACTACCGGCCAACTATCCTGACACGGTGCACAAGACTCGCGGGCAGCGTGATCCGGCGCTGGCCTTTCCGCTCGCGAATACCCGAGATGACGCGGACGAGCGACGGCAGGCTAACCGTGCCATCGCCATCAGCGCGGCCGGTCTGGCCATCACCGGGCTGGTCGAGCTGCTGCTTGCCGTCCTGACAGGCTCAGTCGGGCTGCTCGGCGATGCGATCCACAACCTGTCCGATGTCTCGACCAGCGCCGTGGTGTTTCTCGGGTTCCGCCTGTCACGGCGCCCGCCTACCGAGAAGTACCCCTACGGACTCGAACGCGCCGAGGACCTCGCCGGAGTGGGCATTGCCCTGGTCATCTGGGCAAGTGCGGCCTTCGCCGGGTTTGAGAGCGTCCGCAAGCTGATCGACCACGGCCACACATCCTTTGTCGGCGCGGGAATCGCGGGCGCGATTCTGGGCATCATCGGCAACCAGGCAGTGGCCAGGTACAAGATGACGGTCGGCAGGCGCATCAACTCCGCCACGCTCATCGCGGATGCCCGGCATTCCCGGCTGGACGCGCTGTCCTCGGCCGGGGCGCTGGCCGGGCTGGTCGCGGTCGCCTGCGGTCAGTCCTGGGGCGACCCGGTGGCCGGTCTCGCCGTGACGCTGTTCATCTGCCACGTCGGCTACGAGGTCACCGCCGACGTCATGCACCGCCTCGCGGACGGCATAGACCCAGGCGTCATCGTCGCGGCTGAAGCTGCCGCGGGCTCGGTGCCCGGAGTCGTCCACGCTCATGCCCGCGCCCGCTGGACCGGCCGGACACTGCGCGTCGAAATCGAGGGCTGGATCGACCCCGATACAACCGCTCGCGCCGCCGACGACCTCGGCCGCCTGGTCGCCGATGAGATCTCCCGCCAGCTGCCTGAAGCGGGCGCCTTCACCTGGACCACGCGAGCAGTCCCCGTGTGAACGCCAGCATCGTGGCGGAGGCGGCCGGATTGTTCGCGGTCACCAACGTCGACGACATCGTGATCCTGTCGCTCTTCTTCGGCCGCAGTGCCGGACAGCACGGTGCGGGGTACCACGGGGCGGGGCAGCACGGGGCGGGGCAGCACGGGGCAGGCAGGCGGATCGTCGCCGGGCAGTACCTCGGCTTCACCGCGCTCCTGGTCATCGCCGTGGCCGCCGCCTACGGCGCTACCTTCCTGCCCGTGTCCGCCATCGCCTACCTGGGCTTGCTGCCGCTGGGCCTGGGCCTTCGAGCCGCCTGGCAGGCATGGAAAGACCACAGCAACGGCGACCGGGGCGAGGAGCGGCGGGACGAGCGCAGCGATGTGACGGCCCTGCAGGTCGCCTCAGTCACCTTCGCTAACGGCAGTGACAACATCGGCGCGTACGTGCCGGTCTTCGCCAGAACCGGGACCGCCGGGATCGCCGTCTACGTCGCGGTCTTCCTGATCCTGGTCGGCGTCTGGTGCGCCGCGGGCCGGTTCTTTGCCACTCGCCCCGCCGTCGCCACGGTGATCGGGCGCTGGGGACACATCCTGCACCCGCTGGTGCTGATTACCCTCGGCCTGTTCATCCTCATTCAAGGCGGTGCATTCGGCTGACCGGGCTTCCGTCCCGGACGTGTAACGTCCGGGATCCTCGGTACGGTGACGTCATGAGCAACAGTGACACTCCGTGGGAGCCGCCCATCGCCGGCACTGAGGCCGAGCAACTGCTCGGTGCTCTCGAGCGGCAGCGCGCGACATTCCGGTGGAAGACCGACGACCTCGACGAGGCCCAGCTCAACAAGCGGATCGGCGCGTCCGACCTGACCCTCGCCAGCCTGCTCAAGCACCTGGCCTGGGTGGAGGCATCCGGCTTCAACAAGAGGCTGACCGGCGACCCGTACGGTCCGCCGTGGGACGACGTGGACTTCCGGGCCGACCCGGACTGGGAGTTCAGGACCGCCGCCGACGACAGCCCCGAGACGCTGTACGCGCTGTGGGACGACGCCGTCGGGCGGTCCCGCGAACGGCTCGCCGCGTTCCTCGCCGCCAACGGTGACCTCGGCCAGCCTGTCCACCTCAGCTGGCCCGACGGCGCGCACGCCAGCCTGCGCCGGCTGCTGTTCGACCTGCTCGAGGAGTACGCCAGGCACACCGGCCACGCCGACCTGCTCCGCGAGGCCATCGACGGCCGGACGGGCGAGGACCCGCCGCCCGGCTGGCGGCCGGTCTCCGGCCAGTTCCAGTTCGCCGCGGGCTAGATCCAGTCCCTGCGGCGGAAGACGCCGTAGAGGACCAGCGCGGCGACCACCATGACGGACAGGGCCGTGATCCAGCCGGTGTGGGCGCTGAACCCGGGGTAGGGCACGTTCATCCCGTAGAAACCCGTGATGAACGTCGGCACCGCGATGATCGCCGCCCAGCCGGTGACCTTCTTGGTGATGATGTTCATTCGGTTGCCCTGGATGGTCAGGTTCGTCTCCAGGATCGTGGTCACCAGGTCCCGCAGCGAGTCCGTCCACTCGGCGGCGCGCAGCACGTGGTCGTACACGTCCTGGTAGTAGGGCATCAGGTCGTCGCTCACGATGTGCAGGTCGCGGCGCATCAGCGTGTTCACGACCTCGCGCATCGGGAGCACGACCCGGCGCAGCAGGACCAGCGACTTGCGCAGCTCGAAACTGCGCCGCTGCACCGGCTTCGCCGGCGGCGTGTCGGCGAACAGGTCGTCCTCGAGTTCCTCGACCGCGTCGTCCAGTGACTGGACCGCCTCGAAGTGGCCGTCCACGATGTAGTCGAGCAGCCCGTACAGCAGGTACCCGACACCGAGCGCGGACAGGTCGGGGCTGGCGTCCCACCGGTCGACGACCTTACCGATGTCGATCCCGTCGTCCTTGCGCACGGTGATCAGCGCCTGCCGGAGCACGAACGCGGAGAGCTCGCTGGTGGCCAGCTCGCCGGTGTCGGCGTCGAGCCGCGCGCCGTAGGCGGTCAGGAACAAGTGGGTGCGGTACCGGTCGATCTTCGGTCGCTCCCAGTCGTACAGCGCGTCCTCTACGGCGACAGGGTGCAGGCCGAACTCGTCGGCCAGCACCGCGAGGTCGTCTGGATCGGGATCGCGCAGGTCCAGCCAGATGGTCGTCCGCTCATCGGTCAGGTGGTCGCTGATCTCGCTGACCGGGAATCCCTCGGCCACGAGCGTCCCGTCCCGGTACAGCCGCGTCCGGGCCTGGCACTTGGTCGGCGTGACCGAGCAGATCGCGGTCGCGGCGACGGTGTCCGGGTCGCTGCCGTGAAAGGTGCTGTCAAGCGGGGTCCGGCTGCCGAGCTGGCCGCCGAGCGCACCGGACTGCTGTGTAACCATGAGGTCCTCTCGATTCCGACATGCCGGATCTCAAGGATCTCACCGCCGCTACCCCTCGCGGAGCGAGAGTGCCTCCCGCACGATCGGGTCCTCGTCGGTGCCGAGCACGCGCCAGTCCTCGCCGTCGGCGAGAATCTTCTCCGCGCCGCGGATGGCGCGGAAATCGCCGGCGCCGGCCAGCACCGGCGGCTCCTCACCGCGCGCCAGCCCCTTGGCGGCCCGCAGCAGCAGCCGGTGCATCCTGATCAGCGCGATGTCGGTGGACCCCAGGTGCTCGCGGGTCCTGTCGTAGACCGGGCCCGCGGTCTCGGTGGCCATCGCGTCCTGCGACCTGAAGTCGGCGATCCCGCTGTAGGAGGTGCCCTTCTGCGCGATCCGGTCGATCAGGTAGTCGTTTTCCCTGGTGTACTTGCGGTCCACGACGCCGCCGGGCGGCATCATCTCGAACGGGTACTTCTCGTAGGTGAAGAACGGCGGCCCGCCGAGCCCGTGCGGGTTCGCCACCGGCTGGACGGAGTAGTTGTACCGGTGGGTGGTGACGTCGTCCGCCGGCACGACGAAGATCTGCCGCGTCGAGAACGGGATCTGCGAGATGATCGAGATCGCCGGGAAGATCCAGGCGGTGATCCGCGCGTGCCGGTGCCCGTTGGGCGTCGTCCTGATCCCCGCGTAGCGGAACCCGTGCCAGGTGTCGTCCACCTCGATCTCCGCGCGCGGATCGTGCCGCCAGAATTTCATCGACATGTACCCCGACGGATACCCGGGCTTGTCCGTCCCGTCGTCGGGCACGTCGTCGATCGCGTCGAACTGGTGCAGGTTGGAGATGTGCGCGGTGTCCAGGTCGCCGTCCATGGACTGCACCCAATTGCAGTAGATGATCTCCTTGTTCGCGCTGACCAGCGACGCCGGCAGCGACTCGGTGCCGAAGTCGCGGAACGGCGACATCGAATCCGTCGGCCCCATATATGTCCACACGATCCCGCCCGACTCGCGGACCGGATACGACGTAATGCGAATCCGCTGGGAGAACGGGTGCAGCTCGGAGCGCTGGTCCACGCACTGCCCGGTGACGTCGAACTTCCAGCCGTGGTACGTGCAGCGCAGCCCGCACTCCTCGTTGCGGCCGTAGAACAGCGACGCGCCGCGGTGCGGGCACTGCTCCTCGATCAGTCCGACCCGCCCGTCGGTGTCCCGGAACGCGACCAGGTCCTCGCCGAGCAGTCGCACCCGGGCCGGGGGGCCGTCCGGCTCGGCAATTTCCGCCGACAGGCACGCCGGAATCCAGTACCGGCGCAGCAGATTCCCCATCTGCGTGCCCGGGCCGACGCGGGTCAGGATC
>NZ_JBARCR010000591.1:0-5407 GCF_049794275.1 Trebonia sp. | reverse complement strand
GGGCGAGCGCGCCCAGCGGGTGCTTGGCCGGGACCTCAGGTGCCGCCTCCGGCCACCAGGTGACCACGGGGACGTCGGGCACGAGCAGCGGCGCCGCCACGGAGTCCGCGTGCTGCCCGAGCGGGCCGTACATGCGCAGCACGGTCGTCTCGCCGGGCGCGGCCTCGCCGACCCGGATCTCGGCGTCCAGCCGGGAGTCCGCCTTGGGCCGGCGGGTGATCATGGCGAGGACGCGGCACGGGTGCTCCCTGGCGGCCTGGTTAGCCGCGCGGATCGCGTCGTACTGCCCCTCCTCGTCGGTCACGATGATGAGCGTGAGCACCATGCCCAGCGTCATGCCGCCGAGCCGCCGCCGCGCCTCGGTCAGCGCGTTGCTGATCGCGCCGGTCGTCGTGTCGGTCAGGTCGATCGTCATTGACGCGATGCCTTTCTCTACAGCCGGCGCCAGGTGCGGCCGTCGCGCGCCATGAGCGCGTCGGCGGACGCGGGGCCCGGTGAGCCCGCTGGGTACTGTTCGGGCTTGGTGTTCTCGGCCCAGAAGTTCTCGATCGGGTCGAGGATGCGCCAGGAGAGCTCGACCTCCTCCTGGCGGGGGAACAGCGGCGGGTCGCCGATGAGGACGTCGAGGATCAGCCGCTCGTAGGCCTCCGGCGAGGACTCGGTGAAGGACTCGCCGTAGGCGAAGTCCATGTTGACGTCGCGCACCTCCATCGCGCTGCCCGGCACCTTCGAGCCGAACCGCACCGTGACACCCTCGTCCGGCTGGACGCGGATGACCAGGGCGTTCTGGCCGAGTTCCTCTGTGTCGGTGGCGGCGAAGGGCAGGTGCGGCGCGCGCTGGAACATCAGCGCGATCTCCGTCATCCGCCGCGTCAGCCGCTTGCCGGTGCGCAGGTAGAACGGCACGCCCGCCCACCGGCGCGTGTCCACGCCGAGCTGGACGGCGGCGTAGGTCTCGGTCCGCGAGTCTGGCGGGATGCCCTCTTCCTCCAGGTAGCCGATCACCTGCCGGCCGCCCTGCCATCCCGCCGCGTACTGGCCGCGGGCGGTCCCGGTGGCGAGGTCGGTGGGCAGCCGGACCGCGGACAGTATCTTCTCCTTCTCCTGCCGCAGCGAGTTCGCCTCGAATGACACCGGCTCCTCCATCGCGGTCAGCGCGAGGAGCTGCAGCAGGTGGTTCTGGATCACGTCGCGCGCGGCGCCGATGCCGTCGTAGTAGCCGGCCCGGCCGCCGATGCCGATGTCCTCGGACATCGTGATCTGCACGTGGTCCACGTAGCCGCGGTTCCAGATCGGCTCGTACAGGCTGTTCGCGAAGCGCAGCGCGAGGATGTTCTGGACGGTCTCCTTGCCCAGGTAGTGGTCGATGCGGAACACCGATTCAGCGGGGAACACCGCGTCCACGATGTTGTTCAGCTCGCGGGCGCTCTTCAGGTCGCGGCCGAACGGCTTCTCGATCACCACCCGCCGCCACGGCTCCCGCCCCGTGTCGGCGTCGGCGCCGGAGATGCTGGGGTCGGACAGCCCGGAGCGCTTGAGCTGCTCCACGACGACCGGGAAGAAGCGCGGCGGGATCGACAGGTAGAACGCGTAGTTCCCGCCGGTGCCCCGCTCGCGGTCCAGCTCCCGCACGGTCTCGGCCAGCTTGTCGAAGGCCGCGTCGTCGTCGAACTCGCCGGGGACGAACCGCATGCCCTCGGCGAGCTGCTGCCACACGGTCTCCCTGAACGGGGTCCGCGCGTGTTCCTTGACCGCCTGGTAGGTGATCTGGGCGAAGTCCTCGTGCTCCCAGTCCCTGCGGGCGAAGCCGACCAGGGAGAATCCGGGGGGCAGCAGGCCGCGGTTCGCCAGGTCGTACAGCGCGGGCATCAGCTTTTTCCTGGCGAGGTCGCCGGTGACGCCGAACATCACCAGGACGCATGGGCCCGCGACCCGGGGGATCCTGCGGTCCCGCGGGTCACGCAGCGGGTTGACGGGGGCGCCGGGGTCGTCCGCGATCGCGATCACCCCCGGATTCGCCGGCGCCGGGCCCCTGGCGTCGGCGTCAGGCACGGTCATGTCCGGTACCTCCAGTTGCCGTCTACTTGGTGCTCAGTTCGGTTCGGATCGTCTCGAGCAGCTCGTTCCAGGACACGGCGAACTTGGATACGCCCTCGTCCTCGAGGACCCGCACCACGTCGTCGTAGCTGATGCCGAGCTTCTCCAGCTCCGCGAAGACCTGGCGGGACTGCTCATAGGTGCCGTGGATGGTGTCGCCGCGCAGCACGCCGTGGTCGGCGGTGGCGCGCAGGGTCGCCTCGGGCATCGTGTTCACGGTGTCCCTGGCCACCAGCTCGACGACGTAGAGGGTGTCAGGGAACGCGGGGTCCTTCGTGGACGTGGAGGCCCACAGCGGGCGCTGCACGCGGGCGCCCTTCGCCGCGAGCGCCGCCCAGCGCGGCGTGGCCAGTTTCTGCTCGTACAGCTCGTAGGCCAGCCGCGCGTTCGCGATGGCGGCCTTGCCCTTCAGCGCGGCGGCTTCCGGCGTGCCGATCTTCTCCAGCCGCTTGTCCACCTCGGAGTCCACCCGGCTGACGAAGAACGAGGCGACCGACGCGATCTGGCTGATGTCGTGCCCGTTCGCCGCCGCCTGCTCGAGGCCGGCCATGTACGCGTCGATGACCTCGCCGTACCGCTCCAGCGAGAAGATCAGCGTCACGTTGACGCTGATGCCCTTCGCGAGCGTCTCGGTGATCGCGGGGACGCCCTCCGCGGTCGCCGGGATCTTGATGAACATGTTCGGCCTGTCGACCAGCCACCACAGCTGCTTGGCCTCGGCGATGGTCGCGGCGGTCTCCTTCGCGAGCCGGGGGTCGACCTCGATCGACACCCGGCCGTCCAGGCCGTCGGTCTCGTCGTAGGCCGGGCGGAGCACGTCGGCGGCCCACCTGATGTCGTAGGTGGTAATCATCCGCGACGCCTCTTCCACCGAGACGCGGCGGATCTTGAGGTCCGCTATCTGCTCGTCGTAGGCATCGCCCTGACTGAGCGCGTGGGCGAAGATCGTCGGGTTCGACGTCACGCCCCGCACCCAGAAGTCCCTCATGAGCATTTCGAGGTTGCCGGTGCGCAGCCGGTCACGGTTGATGTCGTCCAGCCAGACCGACACACCTTCCTCGGTAAGCTCTCGCAGAACGTCACTCATGGCCGTGTTCCTTCCGTATGACGCTAAGCCTGATATGGCTTCTTAGCTCCTGGTCCTGGACAGGCTGGTCTTAGCGGCTTCGGCTACCCGCTCCGCCGTCAGCCCGAACTCCTCGTACAGCTTCGTGTACGAGGCCGACGCGCCGTAGTGGTCTACCCCGACGCTCTCGCCCGCGTCGCCGACGAACTGCTTCCAGGGAGCGGTGATGCCGGCCTCGACGGACACCCGCGCCCGTACCGCTGCCGGGAGCACCTCCTCTTGGTAAGAAGCGTCTTGCTCGTGGAACCATTCCACGCAGGGCATCGAGACGACCCGCGCGGAGATTCCCTCGGCCGCGAGCAGCTCCCGCGCGTGCACCGCGATCTGCACCTCGCTGCCGGTGCCGATCAGGATGACGTCCGGCTGGCCAGAGTCGCTGTCGGCGAGCACGTACGCGCCGCGCGCGGTGCCGTCGGCCGGGCCGTACTTCTCCCGGTCGAAGACGGGCACGTTCTGCCGGGTCAGGCACAGGCCGGCGGGCCGGTCGGTGCGGGTGATGATGGTCCGCCAGGCCGCCGCGGTCTCGTTCGCGTCGGCGGGGCGCACCACGTCGAGGCCCATGATGTTGCGCAGCGACCACAGGTGCTCGACCGGCTGGTGCGTCGGCCCGTCCTCGCCGAGGCCGATCGAGTCGTGCGTCCACACGTAGGTGACCGGCTGCTCCATCAGCGCGGCGAGCCGGACCGAGGGCCGCATGTAGTCGCTGAAGACCAGGAAGGTGCCGCCGTACGGCCGGGTGCCGCCGTGCAGCGCGATGCCGTTCAGGATCGACCCCATGCCGTGCTCGCGGATGCCGAAGTGCAGCGTGCGCCCGTACGGGTTGCCAGGCCACATCTTGGTCTGGTGCTCGACGGGGACGAACGACGGCTGGCCCTCCATCGTCGTGAGGTTGGATTCGGCGAGGTCGGCGGAGCCGCCCCACAGTTCTGGCAGCACCGGCGCGAGCGCGGACAGGACATTGCCTGAGGCGCGCCTGGTGGCCACGCCCTTCTTCTCGTCCGCGGGGAACGACGGGATCGCCTCCGCCCAGTCGGCCGGGAGGCCGCGCACCGCCAGCCGGTCGAACAGCGCCTTGCGCTCGGGGTTGGCCGCCGCCCAGGCGGCGAAGCCCTGCTCCCACTCCGCGTGCAGCGCCTTGCCGCGCTCGGCGACCTCCCTGGCGCGGCTGACCGCCTCTTCCTCGGCGGGGAAGTTCACGGCCGGGTCGAAGCCCAGGATCTTCTTGGTGGCCGCGACCTCCTCCTCGCCGAGCGCGGAGCCGTGCGCGGCGCCCGTGTTCTGCTTGGTGGGCGCCGGCCAGCCGATGATCGTGCGCAGCGCGATGAACGACGGCTTGTCGGTGACCGCCTTGGCCGCCTCGAAGGCGTCGTACAGGTCCTGCACGTTCTCGTGGTAGCCGTCGGTGGTGCGCCAGCTCAGCCGCTGCACGTGCCAGCCGTAGGCCTCGTACCTGGCTGCGACGTCCTCGGACTTGGCGATGTGCGTGTCATCCTCGATCGAGATGAGGTTGTCGTCGTAGAGCACGATCAGGTTGCCCAGTTCCTGGTGCCCGGCCAGCGAGGAGACCTCGTGGCTGATGCCTTCCTCCATGTCCCCGTCGGAGACGAAGCAGTAGATGAAGTGGTCGAACGGCGAAGTGCCCGGCGCCGCGTCGGCGTCGTAGAGGCCGCGCTCGCGGCGGGACGCCATCGCCATGCCCACTGCGTTGCCGATGCCCTGGCCGAGCGGGCCGGTCGTGGTCTCGACACCCGCGGTCAGGCCGTGCTCCGGATGGCCGGGGGTGAGGCTGCCCCACGTGCGGTACCCCTCGAGGTCGTCGAGCGTGAGGCCGTAGCCCGACAGGTACAGCTGGATGTAGAGCGTCAGCGACGAGTGCCCGCAGGAGAGCACGAACCTGTCCCGGCCCGGCCACTTCGGGTCGGCCGGGTCGTGCCTGAGCACGTCCTGGAAGAGGAGGTAGGCGGCGGGCGCCAGGCTCATCGCCGTGCCCGGGTGACCGGACCCCGACTTCTGCACCGCGTCCATCGCCAGCACGCGGATCAGGTCGACGGCGTGCTTGTCCGTATCCGACCAGTCGAGGGTGTCATTGCTCGCCATTTGTCGTGAATTCCTTCCAGGGCTGTTCCCCGTATGGCTCTGTTCCCATATGGCCCTATTCCCGTACGGCTCTGTTCCCCGTACGGC
>NZ_JBARCR010000590.1:0-3036 GCF_049794275.1 Trebonia sp. | reverse complement strand
GGCGTGTCCGGGGCGCGGGCCGGCACGCTCACGATCATGGTCGGCGGGCCGCCTGAGGCGTTCGACCTGGCCCGGCCGATGCTGGCGGCCATCGGGAAGCGGGTCCTGCACGCCGGCGACACCGGGGCCGGGCACGCGGTCAAGGCGCTGAACAACCTGATGTCCGCGGCGCACCTGATCGTCAGCTCCGAGGCGCTGATCGCCGGGCGCCGGTTCGGGCTCGACCCGGCCGTCATGCTCGACATCATCAACGGGTCCAGCGGGCGCAGCGGCTCGACAGAGAACAAGTGGCCCAACTACGTGCTCACCGAGAAGTTCGACGCCGGCTTCAGTATCCGGCTGATGGTGAAGGACATGCGGCTGGCGCTGGGCATCGAGCACGCCACGGGAACGCCGTCCCTGGTGAGCGAGGCGGCGCTCGCCGCGTGGGAGGCGGCCCTCGGCGAGCTGCCCGGCGATGCCGACCACACCGAGATCGCGCGCTGGCTCGACAGGAGCTGATCGTCGATCGTAAGGGCCCGATCTTGAGGGCCTGATCTAAAGGCGGTCGCCCCAGTTCGTTGCCGCCCACAGCCGCCGATTCACGGCGGTCCGACAGCCTTGACTTGCGTCGGGCAGGCAACTGATTCTGCTATCACGCCCGTGGATCGAAGTACGGATCACCGTAGATCGGTAGTCGGTAGGAGGCAGCGCCGTGCCAGATGATGCGCCAACCGGGGAGTACCTGGAGCTGACCGGAGGGCGGGTGCACCTGTTCCGCGGCGGCTCGGGCGAGCCGGTCCTGTTCCTGCACGCCGCCGGCGGCGCCGGCGCGTGGCTAGAGTTCCACGGGCAGCTCGCGGGCGCCGGGTTCGACGTGATCGCGCCGGACCATCCGGGGTTCGCCATGTCCGACGACTTCCCGCTCGTGGAGGCCATGGACGACCTCGTGTACCACTACCTCGACGTGCTCGACGCGCTGGGGCTTGAGCGGGTGCACGTGGTAGGGGCGTCGTTCGGCGGCTGGATCGCGGCGGAACTCGCCGTCGCCGCCTCGCACCGCCTGCGGTCGCTCACGCTGCTGAGCGCCGCCGGGCTGCGGCTGCCCGAGCATCCGGTGCCCGACATCTTCCTCATGCCGCCGCCGCGGCTGCTCGAGACGCTGTTCCACGACCCGCCGCCGGTCCCCGCCGCCGAGCCAGGGGCCACGCCGGACATCGACACGGTGCTCGCCGCGTACCGGGACACGACGGCGCTGGCCCGGATCTGCTGGACGCCGTACCTGAACAACCCGAAGCTGGAGCGGCGGCTGCACCGCATCAGCGCGCCCACGCTGGTCGTCGCGCCGTCCGACGACCGGCTCATCCCGGTCGCGCACGCCCAGCGGTACGCCGCCCTGATCCCCGGGGCGCGGTTCGCGGAGGTGGCGGACTGCGGGCACGCGATGTACTTCGAACGGCCCGCGGAGTTCGCCGGCGTGGTGGCGTCCTTCCTGCACACGGCGCAGTCGGCGCTGAGCGGAGCGAACCAGTGAAGTTCAGCTTCTTTCACCTGATGCCGTACCCGTACCTGCCCGACGACTTCGACACCCGGTACGAATCGTCGGCGCTGACGTACCCGAACGCCAACTTCGACCCCAAGCTGGGCGCTTCCCTGTATTCGCGGTACCTCGACGAGCTCGAGTACGCCGACCAGCTCGGGTTCGACGGCGTCGCGGTCAACGAGCACCACCAGAGCGCCTACGGGCTGATGCCGTCGCCGAACCTCATGGCCGCGGCGCTGACCCGGCGCACGTCCCAGGCGCGGATCATGGTGCTCGGCAACGCGATCGCCATCCGCGGAAACCCGCTGCGGGTCGCCGAGGAGATCGCGATGCTCGACCTGATGTCCGGCGGGCGGGTCGACTCCGGGTTCGTCCGCGGCATCGGCTGGGAGTACTTCGCGCACTCGATCAACCCGACCAAGTCCAGGTCGCGGTTCGACGAAGCGCACGACCTCATCGTCAAGGCGTGGACGTCGGAGGAGATGTTCTCCTGGTACGGCGCGAACTACGAGTACCGGTACGTGAACATCTGGCCGCGGCCGGTCCAGTCTCCGCACCCGCCGGTCTACATACCTGGCGCCGGGTCGACAGAGACGATGAAGTTCTGCGCTCTGCATCGCTATACATATATGTCGGTGTACGCGCCCACGCGGATCGTCCGCCGCTGGTTCGACGGGTACCGGCAGGCTGCTTCGGACCTGGGCTACGTGGCCGACCCGGAGAAGATCGCGTTCTCGGTGCCCGTCTACGTGGCGGACACGGACGCGCGGGCCCACGCGGAGGCCCGGCCGGCGCTCGAGTGGCTCTACCATCGCGGGCTGAAGCAGACCCCCCAGATGGTGACTCCCCCCGGCTACATGTCGCCTGGCTCGCTGCGCGGCGTGCTCATGTCGGGCATGCGGGGCTTCGCCGGCGCGAGCTACGAGGACCTGCTCGCCGCGGGCCAGGCCGTCGTCGGGTCGCCGTCGTCGGTGGCCGCCCGGCTGCGTTCGCTCTACGCCGAGCTCGGCGGGTTCGGGCAGCTGATCGGGCTGTTCGCGATCGGGCCGTCGACGCACGAGCAGGTGACGCGCAGCGCTGAGCTGTTCGCCACCGAAGTGATGCCCGAGCTCCGTCCGCTGGGTGTGGCCGAAGACGGGCCACCGGCATGAGCGGCGGCGTATTGGCCGATTCCGCCGATTCCGCCGATTCCGCCGCGGGCGGGCTGCGCGCGGAACTGCTCACCGGGATCCAGCGCCACCGGGCCGCCTTCGCCGCGGCGGGGGACGAGGCGGAGTCGCTGCGCACCCTGCCGCCGGACGCGGTCGCCACGCTGCGCTCACTGGGCCTGTTCTGGCTGAAGACGCCGGCCTCACTGGGGGGCACGCCGTTGCCGCCTCTTGAGTTCTGCGACGTGATCGAGGAGCTGGCGTACACGGACGTCTCCACTGCCTGGGCCGCCATGATCGGCGCCGGCTGCTGCGGGCTGGTCGGCGGCTGGCTGCCCGAGGCGGGGGCGCGGCGGGTGTTCACGC
>NZ_JBARCR010000589.1:0-4323 GCF_049794275.1 Trebonia sp. | reverse complement strand
GGCGTACGACGCCCTTGGTGTCGGCGAGTCAATCGCGGTCGTCAATGACCACGACCCGCGGCACCTGCGGGACGAGTTCGAGGTGGAGCATCCCGGCGGCTACGCCTGGGAGTACCTCGCCAGGGAGCGCGGCGCGTACCGGATCCGGATCACGAAGCTCGCCGCTACGCCGCTGCCGCGCGTCCTCGCCGACGCGGCCGCGGTCAGTGCCTCATCGGGCGACGCGACGGGCGCGGTATGGAAGCTCCAGATGCGCGAGCGCGACCTAGACTCGAACATCATCGCACTGCCGCCGGGCGCCGCGATCGGCGCGCACACGGGCCCCGACGTGGACGTGCTGATCTACGTCCTGGCCGGTTCCGGGCAGCTCGGCACCGAACTGGACGCCCAGCCGGTCGCGCTCCGCGGCGGGTCGCTGATCTGGCTGCCCCGCCGCTCCAGGCGGCAGTTCACCGCCGGCCCCGACGGCCTGCGGTACCTCACTGTCCACCAGCGCCGGCAGGCGCTCACCCTGACCACGGCTCCCGCCTGACCTGGCCGTCCCCGTCCCCGGCCCCGGCCCCGGCCGCGGTCCCGGCGGACTGGCAGCCGGGGCGATGACCCTCGGTCGTGACGGCGCCGCACTCGAGGCACACCAGGTGCGCCCAGCAGACCGGGTCGCCGCCTTCCTCGTCCGCCAGATCCGCGACGGGTTCATCCCGCATCGGATGCTCGCTGTCCATCGTGGCCTCCTCCCTGGTGCCGACGCCTGCTACTGGGCCCCGTCATGGGCCGTCAGCCGGGCGACGCACAGCCCGGGCTCGGTGAACGGGGCCAGCTCATCGGCGGTGACCGGGGCACGCATCAGGTCGAGCGCGCCGCGCATCAGCCCGAGGTGCAGCGCACAGATCACGTCGCGGTGCTCCCTGGCGACCTCGAGGAACGGGCACTGGCGCAACTGCAGCCGGTACTGCCCGTCGTCGGCGCCGGCCGCGGCGTGCGGCTCGAAGCCCAGCTCTCGCATGATCCCGGTGAGCTTCGCGACGGCCTCCTCGGCGCTCAGCCGCTGAAACGGGGGCGGCTTTTCCCCGAGGTAGGCGCCCCATTCGCGGCCCGCGGCCTCGGCGGCGGCGGCCGGCTCCGGCATGGTGCCCGCGATGAGGCTGGCGAGCATCAGGGACAGCAGCCGGTACTGCCTGCCTCCGCCAGGGCCGAACGCAACCGCCCGGTAGCCGATCCTGGGCCTGCCCGGCGTTTCCCTGTCTTCCGCCGCACGGGCCGCCAGGCCCGACGCCACTAGCGCCTCGAGGTGGAAGCGTGCCGTGTTCTGGTGCAGGCCAGTCCGCCGCGCGATCTCGCGGATGCCGAGCGGGTCGTCCGCGGCGCGCAGCATGTCCAGGATGGCGGCGCGGCTGCCGCCGCGCGACCGGCCTTCCTCGGATGCCTCGGGTACGAGGAGACGCTCTGCGTCCATGCGGTTTATTTTATACGAGAATTGTTGTTAGAAATTAGCAGGGCACGCGGAAAAGCCGCGGCCACCGCGATCCAGGCGGCGACCGCCACCCAGAACATGAACCTGGCTAGCGGCTCCATGAAGCTGAGCTGGGCGGCCTTGCCGAACGACAGCGTGGCCACGCTGTACATGCCGAGTGGGAAGACGACGCTCCACAGCGCCGGCTCATACCTGAGCGGCCAGTGCCGCCGGACGTGCCGCCACAGGCTGAAGATGATCAGCAGCGGGATCCACCACGTGCCGAACGCCCACAGCGCGAAGCTGAAGCCCTCGACGAACCCGCCCGTCGCCCGGACCACGGGCAGCGTGGCGGGCAGGCCCAGGAAAGTGGCTCCGGCCAGCACGGTGATCGCCGTGGCGCCCATCAGGATCCAGTAGGGCGGCCCCAGCGTGGCCGGGGTCACCGGCATCATCAGCCAGCGCAGCATGATCAGGGACACCAGCAGCAGGTACAGCACCAGCCCGATGCTCCACATCCCGGCCGCGACCGGCGCGAGCAGGCCGGACTGCGACGGCCAGGACTTAACCAGCGTCGCCGCCACGACCGATAGCGACTGCGTGCTCACCACCCACAACAGCCACGAGCCGTCGACGCCGCCGAGGACCGAGTCCCGCTGCCTGGCGAGCAGCAGGCTGGCCGGCACCCCGTAGGTCAACAGCAGCCACGCGATCGCCGCCGGAACGGCCAGCACCGCCGCCACCAGCGGATGCCCCGCCACGGCGAACCGCACCCCGAGCACGTTGAGCCCCGCCGTGATCGTGAAGAAACCGAACACCCGGTCCGGCGCCCGGAGGTCGGCCGCCACGCTAGAGCGGAACATGAAGAGCCGCCACACCAGCGCCACCGTGAGCACCGCGAGCCCGGCGACCGCGACGATGAGCAGCGCGTCCGACAGCCAGCCCGGTCCGAGCAGGTACGCGCCGGTCGAGACGATGCCGGTGGCCATCACGAACGCGAAGCAAGCGGGGTCCAGGTCCCGCACGGCGGCAGCCGCGCTCCGGGTGGATCGTTCCTGCCGGTCAACGGCGCCGGACTCCGTCAGCGCAGTCTCCTCTGCCGTCCGTTTTTCACTCGTATCACGATCATTCCCGGCAGGCGGCTGTTCATGGCGGCGAAGCCGCCGGGATTGCGCCCGGGCGCTGGATCGGGGAGTCTCGACAGTGGGACAAACCGGATCCGGATCGCGGGCGAAGGAGCGGCCATGGCGGACAGTAGGGCCGGCCGGTGAGCGGGCTGCCGGAGCTGCGCGGCAAGGTCGCGGTCGTGACCGGCGGCGCGTCCGGGATCGGCAAGGGCATCGCCACCCAGCTCGTCGCCGAGGGCATGCGGGTGATCATCGCCGACATCGAGCGCGACGCGCTCGACAAGACCGCGGGCGAGATCGGCGCGACCGGCGTACCCGCCGACGTCAGCGACGCCGCCAGCGTCGAGGCGCTCGCCCGCACCGCTCAAGAGCTGTACGGCACCGTGCACGTGGTCTGCAACAACGCCGGCATCGGGCCGATGGCGGCGATCAAAGACCTGACCATGGACGACTGGCACTGGATCCTCGGCGTGAACCTGTACGGGGTCATCCACGGCGTGCACGTGTTCCTGCCGATCCTGCGCGCCAACCCCGACGGCGGGCACATCGTCAACACCGCCTCGATGGCCGGGCTGGTCGCGCCGCCGCGGATCGGCTCGTACGCGGTCGCCAAGTACGGGGTGGTGGCGCTCACCGAGGTGCTGGCCGCCGAACTCGCCGCGGAGAACTCGAAGGTCGGCGCCTCCGTGCTCTGCCCGGGGACGGTCCGCACCAACATCGGCACCAGCTCGCGGAACCGCCCGGCCGGCCTGCCCGACCGGGCCCTCGAGGACGTCGACATCCAGCTCGAGGACAACCCGGCCTACCGCTGGATCGGCCCGGACGAGGCCGGCGCCGTCGTGGTCCGCGCGATCAAGCGCGGCGACCTGTACGCGCTGACCCACCCGGACTGGTACCCGCAGGTGCGGGCGCGCCACGAGGCGATCGCCGCCGCGTTCCGCGAGCAAGCCGCGGACCAGACCGCGGAGACGTGACTCATGCGCGCCCAGATCGCCTACTACGACCCGCCGCGGCGGCCCGCGCCCGGCGTCCGCCCCGACTTCACCAAGCTCCCGCTGTCCGGCAGGTCCGTGATCATCGCGGACATGCGCTACCGCGCTAACGACTCGCCGGCTTTCTCGCTCAGCCGGGAGGGCTTCACGCTCGTCACCGCGCCGACCATGGTGCGGGACTTCTACGACCGGGAGGAGGTCTCGCGCTGGTACATCGGGGAGGCCGCAGAACTGGTGCGCCGCCTCACCGGCTGCGCCGCGACCGCGATGCTGAACCAGCCCGTGATCCGGGTCAGCGGCAGGGCCGGCGAGCGGCCGGCCGGGACAACGTTCACCGGTGACTTCGCGCACGCCGACTTCAGCGCCGCCGCGGCCGAGTACATGCTCCGCAGGAACTTGCCGCCGGACGAGGCCTCGGAGCGGCTCAAGCACCGGTACGCGGTGTACAACGTCTGGCGGGCGTTCTCCGGTCCGCCGCAGGACATGCCGCTCGCACTGTGCGACACGCGGACCGTCGCCTCCGAGGACAAGCAGTACTGCGAGATCGCCATGAAGTCCGCCACAGGCGAGATGATGACCTGGGAGAACATCGCCTACTTGCACAACGATGAGCACTGCTGGTGGTATTGCGCGGACATGACGCGGGACGAGGCGTACGTGTTCCGCGGCTTCGATTCCGATCCGGCCCGCGCGGAACAGGTGCCGCACAGCGCGTTCACCGACCAGTCGTGCCCCGCTGACGCGCCGCCGCGCG
>NZ_JBARCR010000588.1:0-4887 GCF_049794275.1 Trebonia sp. | reverse complement strand
GGCGGTGCGCGGCCTCGTGGCCGGCCGCTCGTTCCAGTCGCCGACCGGGGCGGTCAGCATCGGCTGCGGCCCGGACCTGGCGTTAAGCGCCGTCTGCGAAGCGGCGGCGCGCGCCAGACTGAGCTGGGCGAACATGGATGCCGCGCGCATCGGGGCGGACCCGGAACCCGCCGACTCAGGCACCGGCGGCCCGCTCAGGTTCTCCTTGGGCCGCAGCGAGTTGGCCAGGATCCGCACCGCCAGGCCGAGCGCGACGAACGCGACGACGAACCCGTAACTCCAGTCCACGTAGGGCTTGCCTGGCCGCCCGCCGAGCAGGCCGTGCCAGACGCCGAAGACGAACGCGACGTACGACGCGTAGTGAATCGCCCGCCAGCGCCACGCATTTCCGTTCGCGGTGAACCGCTTGCGCAGGATGCCCGTAATGACGAGTAGCAGGATGAGATCGGAGGCAATCGTCCCCAGGCCGATGTAGAAGGTGCGGAACGGTGACAGGAACGGCACGAACGCGTCGAGCACGTGCACGCGCTGCGCGAGGATCTCGGTGACGATATGGATGATCAGGAACGTCAGGGCGCCGAAGGACGCGGCGCGGTGCGCCGACTGCGCCCAGATCCGGTGCCCTGGGTTCAGGATCATGCGGTCCGTCGCCACCAGGCCGAGCGCCACCGACGCGGAGAGCGCGATCAGCGTGAAGACGCCCGCGTAGTAGAGCATGAAGTCCTGGGTAGCCGCGTCGATGACGTGGCCGGTACCGGTCAGCGCCAGGAACGCGATGATGACCACGACGGCGCTGACCGCGACCGAGTAGATCTTCGTCGCGTGCTCGGCTACTACCCCGCCTGTGGACGGGCGAGCGCTCTCACGGCCGCGGGGACGGCTGCGAGTCGTTGCCACGGGGTTACCTCCTCGACAGTCACTGCAAGCAATTCCGCGTAGTGCGTAACTCCGGCGCGTGCCCGCAACAGCGTCGGTCATCCGTAACACGAGCGGTCTGACTATAGCAGCGCGGATAACCGTTAGGACACAAATCGATATATATCCAGCACACCAGCTAGATACGTGGATTTCGAGGCGTGACCAGCTACGCACTCCGCGCAAGGACCCCCGCGGAGCATGCAGCAACCTTTATACCGCGATGCACAAAGCGATGGCTGTCAAATTGCGGACGAAAATGTAACAACGCGAAATCGGGCATCAATCGCGGAACCCGATCATGAGAGCTCAGCGGCGACCAGCTCCGCGATCTGAGCGGTGTTGAGCGCCGCGCCCTTGCGCAGGTTGTCGCCGCAGACGAAGAACTCGATCCCGTTCGGGTCGTCGAGGGACTCGCGGACCCGCCCGACCCATGTCGGGTCGGTGCCTACCACGTCCGCGGGCGTCGGGAACTCGCCGCGCGACGGCTCGTCACACAGCACCACGCCGGGCGCGACCCGCAGCGTGTCCCAGGCGCCCGCCCGGCCGACAGGGCGCGAGAAGCGGGCGTGCACCGCGACCGAGTGGGTCGTCACGACCGGCACCCGGACGCAGGTCGCGTTGACGCGCAGCGACGGCAGGCCGAGGATCTTGCGCGACTCGTCGCGGATCTTGAGCTCCTCAGAGGTCCACCCCTCGTCGCGCAGCGAGCCGGCCCACGGCACCACGTTCAGTGCCAGCGGCGCGGGGAACGGGCCGAGGTCGCCGACGGTGCCGCGCAGGTCGCCGGCCCGCTGGCCGAGCGACCTGGTGCCGGCCAGCTTGTCCAGCTGCCCGTAGAGCGTGTCGATGCCGGCTTGTCCCGCGCCGGACGCAGCCTGGTACGAGGCGACGATCAGCTCTTCCAGGCCGAAATCGCGGTGCAGCGCGCCTACGGCCACGATCAGCGACAGCGTGGTGCAGTTCGGGTTCGCGATGATCCCCTTAGGCCGCCGCGCGGCGTCGGCCGGGTTCACCTCCGGCACCACGAGCGGCACCTCCGGGTCCATCCGGAACGCCCCCGAGTTGTCCACGCACACGGCGCCGCGCGCGGCGGCCACCGGCACCCAGGCGGCGGACACCTCGTCAGGCACGTCGAACATGGCCACGTCCACGCCGTCGAAGGCGTCCTCTGACAGCACGGTGACCTCGGTCTCACCGCCGCGCACCGGCAGCCGCCGGCCCGCGGACCGCGGAGAGGCGATCAGCCTGATCTCTCCCCACACGTTTTCCCTGGTGGACAGCAGGTCGAGCATGACGGTGCCGACCGCGCCTGTCGCGCCGACCACGGCCAGCGTGGGACGTGAGCTCATCGGCCGGTCCCCCCGTACACCACGGCCTCGACCTCTTCGGCTTCCAGGTCGAACGCCTTGTGCGTCGCGTTCACCGCGACGTCCACGTCGCTCTGGCTCACCACCACCGAGATCCGGATCTCCGAGGTGGAGATCATCTGGATGTTCACGCCCGCCTCGGCGAGCGCGGCGAAGAACTTGGCGCTCACCCCGGGGTGCGATCGCATGCCGGCGCCGATCAGCGAGACCTTGCCGATCCTGTCGTCGTAGAGCACTTGCTGGAAGCCGACCGTGTCCTGGGCGGCGCGCAGCAGCTCGAGGGCCTGCTGCCCGTCGGCGACCGGCAGGGTGAACGAGATGTCGGTGCGGCCGGTGGCGATGGCGGAGACGTTCTGCACGATCATGTCGATGTTGATGCCTGCCGCGGCGACGATGCCGAAGATCCGCGCCGCTTCGCCCACCCGGTCCGGCACGCCGACCACGGTGATCTTCGCCTCGCTCCGGTCATGCGCCACCCCGGAGATAATGGCCTGCTCCATTCCGGCTTCCTCCGACTCGTCCGTTGCGTGCCCCATGACCCAGGTACCCGTCTTTTCACTGAACGACGACCTGACGTGGATCGGCAGTGCGTACCGCCGCGCGTACTCGATGCACCGGGGCATCAGCACCTTGGCGCCGCACGCGGCCAGCTCAAGCATTTCCTCGTAACTGATCCGCGGGATCCGGCGCGCGCCGGGCACCAGCCGCGGGTCCTCGGTGAACACGCCGTCCACGTCGGTGTAGATCTCGCACACGTCGGCGCGCAGCGCCGCGGCGAGCGCGACGGCCGTGGTGTCGGAGCCGCCGCGGCCCAGCGTGGTGATGTCCTTGGTGGTCTGCGAAACGCCCTGGAAGCCCGCCACGATCGGGATCGCGCCTGCCGTCAGGGCGCTGGAGATGCGCCCGGGCGTAACGTCGATGATCCGCGCTCTGCCGTGCACCGCGTCGGTGATGACGCCCGCCTGCGACCCGGTGAACGACCGCGCCTCCATGCCCAGGCTGGCGATCGCCATCGCGAGCAGCGCCATCGAGATCCGCTCCCCGGCAGTGAGCAGCATGTCGAGCTCGCGGGCGGGCGGCACCGGGCTGACCCGGTTGGCGAGGTCGATCAGCTCGTCGGTCGAATCCCCCATCGCGGAGACCACCACGACCACCTGGTCGCCGGCCTCGCGAGTGGCGACGATGCGCCGGGCTACGCGCTTGATGCCCTCCGCGTCAGCTACTGAGGAGCCACCGTATTTCTGCACGACAAGAGCCACGTGGCCAGAGTGTAGCTGGCACCCGGAGGCTACGCCCAATCTAATTAGTCACACATCAAGCAGCCGCCGGCCCTCGAAGGCGCGGCCGAGCGTGACCTCGTCGGCGTACTCCAGGTCGCCGCCGACCGGCAGCCCGCTGGCGGGCCTGGTGACCCGCAGCCCCAGCGGCTTGACCAGCCGCGCGATATAGGTCGCGGTCGCCTCGCCCTCGAGGTTCGGGTCGGTCGCCAGGATCAGCTCGGTGACGGAGCCGTCCGCCAGCCTGGCCATCAGCTCGCGGATCCGCAGGTTGTCGGGACCGACCCCGTCGATGGGGCTGATCGCGCCGCCCAGCACGTGATACCGGCCGCGGAACTCGCGGATCTTTTCCACCGCGGCGACGTCCTTGGGCTCCTCGACGACGCAGATCACCGACGGGTCGCGCCGGGTGTCAAGGCAGATCCGGCACTCCTCGGCCTCGGCGACGTTGCCGCAGGTCTTGCAGAACCTGATCCGCTCTGTCACCTCGACCAGCGCCGCCGCCAGCCGCCTGACGTCCTCCGGGTCGGCGGCGACCAGGTAAAAGGCGATGCGCTGCGCGCCTTTCGGCCCAACGCCGGGCAGCCGCCCGAGCTCGTCGATAAGGCCTTGTATGACGCCTTCGTACATGCCCTGCCGTCAGCTTTCTTCGTCGTCGTCTTCGTCTTCGTCTTCTTCGTCATCTTCGTCGTCGTCGTCGTAGTCCGCCTCCGCGCCGGCGCCGCCTATGCCGAGGCCAGACAAGTTGAGTCCGGGTACCCCGCCGCTGATCGCGTCGAGCTGCCGCTGCTGAAGGTCAGCCGCGGCGCGGGCCGCGTCACGCACGGCGGCGAGCACGAGGTCGGCGACCGTCGTGGCGGTCTCCGCCGGGTCCGACGTGTCGATCACGCCAGGATCGATGGTCAGATCGAGCAGCTCGCCGGCCCCGCTCACGACAGCGCGCACGGCGCCGCCGCCCGCTGTCCCGGTCACTTCGCTGTCGGCGAGCGCCTGCTGAGCGTTCGCCAGCTGCGACTGCATCTGCTGCGCGGCAGCGAAAATCTGCTGCATGTCAAAACCGCCAGGTTCCATAACCGGAAGCCTACTTCCGCGCCGCTTCTGCTAAGCCCACGAACCCGCCGCTAGTCCTCGTATTCGGCAATGATCTGGGCACCCAGTTCGCGCTGCACCAGCGCCATGCCGGTCAGATCGGCCGCCGCGGGCACCGTCATGTCCTCGTCGTCAGGATCGAACTCCTCATCCGGCGGTGGGGGAAGATCAGTTATCCCGAACGGGCCCGTGCCTCCGCCCCGGCGCCCCGCCCCGTCCGACGGCGGGGCAGGCGC
>NZ_JBARCR010000587.1:0-3527 GCF_049794275.1 Trebonia sp. | reverse complement strand
TCAGTGACGTGGACGCCGCCGGGGCCCGCGCCATGATCCGCGGGTTCCTCGCGCACGCGCCCGACGGCGGCTGGCTGCCGCCCGCCGACGTGACCGCGCTCCTGCGGCTGTACGGGATACCGCTGGTGTCGGAAACGGAAGCCCGCACGATCACGGGCGGGACCGAGGTGATCATCGGGGTGCAGGACGACCAGATGTTCGGGCCGCTCGTGGTGTTCGGGCTCGGCGGTGTCGCGACAGAAGTGCTGGCCGACCACGCGGCCCGGCTCGCGCCGCTGACCGAGACTGACGCCGACACGCTGATCAACTCCATAAGGTCCGCGCCACTGCTGCACGGCCACCGCGGTTCCGCTGCCGCCGACATCCCCGCGCTGCGCGACGTGCTGATGCGGGTATCGCGGCTCGCCGATGACCTGCCTGAGGTCACCGAGCTCGACCTCAACCCGGTCATCGCCCGCCAGCTCGGGGCGGTCGCCGTCGACGCGCGGATCCGGGTCACGCCTGAGGTACCGCAAGATCCATTTCTACGTCGGCTGCGGTTAACCTGCCGACCCCGATCCCGCCCGGACTAGGTGGGATGATGCTGCCGGCAGCAACCACGCGTACGTTCGGGATGACGAGGGGAACCCGCATGACAGCGACGGACGCTGGGCCGCTCACGGCCGGCGAACTCGACCTCATCGACGCTTGGTGGCGGGCAGCCAACTACCTGTCTGTCGGCCAGATCTACCTGCTGGACAATCCGCTGCTGACCGAGGAACTGAAGCCAGAGCACGTGAAGCCCCGGCTGCTCGGGCACTGGGGCACCACGCCGGGCCTCAACCTGATCTACGCGCACCTGAACCGGGTGATCAAGAACTGGGACCTGGACGTCATCTACATCACCGGGCCAGGGCACGGCGGCCCGGGGATCGTGGCGAACACCTACCTGGAAGGCACCTACAGCGAGCTGTACCCGTCCGTCAGCAGGGACGAGGCCGGGATGCGGCGGCTCTTCAGGCAGTTTTCCTTCCCCGGCGGCATACCGTCGCACGCGGCGCCGGAGACGCCCGGGTCCATCCACGAAGGCGGCGAGCTCGGCTACTCGCTTTCGCACGCCTACGGCGCGGCGTTCGACAACCCGGAGCTCATCGTCGCCTGCGTGATCGGGGACGGCGAGTCGGAGACCGGGCCGCTGGCCGGCAGCTGGCACGCCAACAAGTTCCTCAACCCGGTGACGGACGGCGCGGTGCTGCCGGTCCTGCACCTCAACGGGTACAAGATCGCCAACCCGACGGTCCCGGCCCGGATCCCGGCCGACGAACTGGAATCGCTGCTCAGCGGGTACGGCTACAAGGTCTACACGGTCGAGGGCGACGACCCGAAGCTCGTGCACCAGGAGATGGCCGCCACCCTCGACTCGATCGTGACCGAGATCCACGACATCCAGCGGCGGGCCCGCGAAGGCGGTGAAACCGGGCGGCCACGCTGGCCGGTGCTCGTGCTGCGCACGCCCAAGGGCTGGACCGGGCCGAAGTTCGTCGACGGGCTGCCGGTGGAAGGGACCTGGCGGGCACACCAGGTGCCGATCTCCGCGGCGCGCACCAACCCTGAGCACCTGCGCCAGCTCGAGGAGTGGATGCGCTCCTACCACCCGGCCGAGCTGTTCGACCCCGGCGGCACGCTGGTCCCCGAGATCGCCAGGCTGGCGCCGGCCGACTACCGGCGGATGAGCGCCAACCCGCACGCCAACGGCGGGCTGCTACTGCGCGACCTGGACATGCCCGACTTCAGGGACTACGCGGTCACGGTCCCGGCGCCTGGCGGCGCGCAGGCGGAGAACACCCGCGTGCTCGGCGGCTTCCTGCGGGACATCATCGTGGCGAACCCCAGGAGCTTCCGGCTGTGGGGACCGGACGAGACGTCCTCGAACCGGCTCGACGCGGTGTTCGACGTGACCGGCCGGGCCTTCGACGGGGAGATCATCCCCGGTGACAACAACCTGACCCCGGACGGCCGGGTGATGGAGGTGCTGTCGGAGCACCTGTGCCAGGGCTGGCTCGAGGGTTACCTGCTGACCGGGCGGCACGGGATGTTCAACTGCTACGAGGCGTTCATCCACATCATCGACTCGATGTTCAACCAGCACGCCAAGTGGCTGAAGGTGACCCGCGGCATCCCGTGGCGCCGGCCCATCGCGTCGCTGAATTACCTGCTGTCCTCGCCGGTGTGGCGGCAGGACCACAACGGGTTCTCTCATCAGGACCCGGGGTTCATCGACCACGTGGTCAACAAGAAGGCGGAGGTCATCCGCGTCTACCTGCCGCCGGACGCGAACTGCCTGCTGTCGGTGGGCGACCACTGCCTGCGGTCAAGGAACTACGTGAACGTGATCGTGGCGGGCAAGCAGCCGCAGGCGCAGTGGCTATCGATGGACGAGGCGATCATCCACTGCACGCGCGGCGCGGGGATCTGGGAGTGGGCGTCGTCGGACAACGACCCGTCGGTCCCGCCGGACGTCGTGATGGCGTGCTGCGGCGACACCCCGACGCTGGAGACGCTAGCCGCGGTGTCGCTGCTGCGCGAGCACCTGCCGTCGCTGAAGGTCCGCGTAGTCAACGTGGTGGACCTGATGCGGCTGCAGCCGGAATCGGAGCACCCGCACGGCATGTCGGACGCCGAGTTCGACGCGCTGTTCACCACGACCGCGCCGGTCATCTTCGGCTACCACGGCTACCCGTGGCTGATCCACCGGCTGATCTACCGGCGGCACGGTCACCCGAACTTCCACGTCCGCGGGTACAAGGAGAACGGCACCACCACCACGCCGTTCGACATGGTGATGCTCAACGACCTGGACCGGTTCCACCTGGTGATGGACGTGATCGACCGGGTGCCTGGACTGGCAGGATCGGCCGGGCACGTGCGGCAGACGATGGCGGACAAGCGGATCGCGTGCCGCGCGTACACCAGGGAGTTCGGCGAGGACGCCCCGGAGATCAGGGACTGGGCGTGGCGCGCGTAGACACCCACGTGCTCGTCGTCAACGCCGGGTCGAGCAGCCTCAAGCTGCGCGTCCTGTCGCCTGACGACGAAGTGACGGCCGGCGCCGACCTGCCCGCGCCGCGCGGGGCCGTCGACAGCGCCGACATCAGGAAGGCGATCGAGTCGTTCGGCCGGGTGGACGCGGTCGGGCACCGGGTGGTGCACGGCGGGACGCTGTACGCCGCGCCAGTGCTCATCGACGCTGAGGTGCGGCGGGGCATCGAGTCGCTCACCGACCTCGCGCCGCTGCACCAGCCCAAGTCGCTCGCCGCGCTCGACGCGGTATCCGCCGTGCTGCCCGGCGCGCCCGCGGTGGCCTGCTTCGACACCGCGTTTCACGCGACCATCGGGGACGCGGCGGCCACGTACGCGCTGCCCGCGGAGTGGCGCGCCCGGTGGACACTGCGCAGGTACGGGTTCCACGGCCTGTCCCACGCCTACGTCTCGAACCGGGCCGCCGAACTGGTGTCCGGCGAGCTGGTGTCCGGCGAGCTGGTGTCCGG
>NZ_JBARCR010000586.1:0-2714 GCF_049794275.1 Trebonia sp. | reverse complement strand
TGGAACGCGCCGACCTGGACGCCCTGATCGAACTGCTCGTCACCGACGTGAGATTCTCCATGCCCCCGGCCATGCTGGAATACCGCGGCATCGAATCAGCCCAGCGCCTCCTCGCCGCCGTCACCTTCCGCCCCGGCCGCACCTACCGCGTGGTACCCACCCGCGCCAACGGCCAGCCCGCCTTCGGCTTGTACCTGGCAGACCCCCACGCCAGTGTCTACCGCGCCTACTCCCTCCTGGTCATCACCACCGCCGGCGACCACATCACCGCCATCACCGGCTTCAGCACCAACGTCATGGCGCGCTTCGGACTACCCCGAACCCTCCCCGAAACAGATTGACAGACTTCTGGCGCCACCCTGTTGTCCCGCGCCTTGAAGGCAGAGCCCGGATGGTTGCCTCAGGCTTCTTCAACGAAGTTCCGGCGCGGGACGCCGTGGCGTCGCTGTCACACGGGCGAGCGCACCGGCTGCTCAAGCTCGGCCACCGGGTCAGAGCGTCCACGATCGGCCGGGTTCTCAGGGCCCTGATGATTCCGCCGGCACCGCTACGACAGACCGACGCCAGCTGGCCCATCCTCGGCGGCCTCGTCAGCGAGTACGAGCGCGCCGCATAGAATTCCAGGTCAGCACTAGTGGCCGAGTTTTGGAATCCCGCACCCACTTTCCGCGTGAAATGAGGAACGAAATGACTGACGGGATCTCTACCGCTGAGTACGCCGACCGTCGTGCACGTCTGAGCGAACACGTACGGACGCTCGGCGCCGCGGGCTACGTGGTCTGTGACCCGACCTACATCACCTACTTCACCGGATTCCGGTTCCTGTCGACCGAGCGTCCGACCGTGTATCTCCAGAACGCGGCAGGCGACGACGTGATCTTCGTCGCCGAGTTCGAGCTCGAACGCACACGGGCCGAAGCGGACTTCGAGCGCATCGAGACCTACCCGGAGTACCCCGGTCTCGAGCACCCGATGCGGATTCTGGCCCGCGTCGCCGCCGACCTCGGCCTGCGTGGGACGATCGCGGCCGACCACGACGGCTATCCCGGGATCCTCGGTTACATCGGCCCGAAGCTCAGTGACGTGACCGGCGCCGAGATCATCGACATCGCCGCGCAGATCGAGACGATGCTCGCGCGCAAGAGCCGCGCCGAGGTGGAACTGCTCCGGGAGAGCGGCCGTTGGTGCTCGCACGCCCACCGGCTTCTCCAGGAATACAGCGTGCCCGGCAGCACGGAGGCCGAGGCCAGCCTGCGCGCACAGAGCGAGGCGACGCTGACGATGCTCGCCGAACGCGGATCGGGTGGGCTTCTGGGGTCAGGAGACGGAGTCAAAGCAGGCTACCGGGGCCAGATCGGCCACCGCAGCGCCTGGGCTCACGCCGTCGCGCACAACATCAGATTCCAACCCGGCCAAGTGCTCGTGAGCGAGACAGGCGCGCCCGTCTGGGGCTACCACGCAGAGCTGGAACGCACGATGGTGATCGGTGAGCCGACCGACCGGATGCGCTGGCTCTTCGACCACATGCTCGCAGCGCGCAAGGCGGCGTTCGACGCGATCGTTCCGGGTGCCACCAGCGCCGACGTCGACGGTGCGGTGAACGCGTACTTCGAGAAGCACGGCCTCACAAGCTACTGGCGCCAGCACGTGGGACACGGTACCGGCCTTCGAGTGCACGAGACGCCGTTCATCGACGTGGGAAACTCTGCGCCGTTGCAGCCCGGCATGGTGTTCACCGTCGAGCCAGGCCTCTACGACTCCGAGGTCGGCGGATTCCGGCATTCCGACACGGTCGCTGTGACCGAAGACGGATACGAGCTCCTCACCGACTACCCGGACGACCTCAAGAGCCTCGTCATCCCGGCAAACGGATAACTCTGCACCCGACTCGTGATCAGCAGAGGGCTGTGGGTAGCGACAATGCTGTGGGTAGCGAGCAGTCCGTACGCTCTGGTCGTGCCTCATGCTCGTACTCGTGCAGGGTCCCTGTGCCCGGTGTGCTTCGCAAGAGCTGCTCAACCGCCGCCAGGCGCACGCTCCGGGATACTGGGCCGCCGGTGCTGTACGTCCTCGTGAATGTCTTCGCCGGCTCGGCGGAGCGCGTCCACGATAGCCGCGGTCTCCGGGCCGGGCTCCGGCGAGGTTACCGCGAGGGTCGTCCGTCCCAGCCACCCCGGGTCCTCGACGCCGATTGTGGTGACGCCAGCCGGAACCGACGGTGCGGCGACCTCAGGAACCAGGCAGATGCCCAGCCCGGCGGCGACCAGGCCGAACCGGGCCGGCCACCCGCGGACGGTGTACCCAATAGCCGGGTCGGCGATGGTTGGCCAGGCCCGGAACTGGGGGTCGCCGCCGGAGTCGCCGCCGGCGATCCACGTCTCGCCGGCCAATTCGGCTGCCGCCACGATGCCGGCACGGGCTAGCCGGTGGCCGTTCGGGACGGCGACACGCAGGCGGCCGGCGAGCACTATCTGGCGGCTCAGCCCGTCTAGGTCGTAACCGGGCAGTCCGGCGCCGACGCCGATAACCGCGATGCCCAGCCGGCCGGCCCGCAGCTGGCGGAGCAGGGTCGGCGTCGGTGCTTCGCTCAGGCTCACCTCAAGCCCGGGATGCTCGCTGCGTAGCAGGGCCACCGCCCGGGGCGCGAGCACCGCCATCGCCGCGGGGTATGTGCCCAGCCTGACCCGTCCGGCCAGCCGGTCGCCCAGGCCGGC
>NZ_JBARCR010000585.1:0-1964 GCF_049794275.1 Trebonia sp. | reverse complement strand
GGTGCGAGATCGCGAGGTCGCCGCCGAGCATGTCGTCGACCGCGACCGAGCACTGGCCGCGGGACGGCGACCGGCTGTCGACGAGCACCACAGAGGTGCCCCGCCGCTGCAGCCGGGCCAGCCGCGGCCCCGCGCCGGCCACCGGCGTGATCAGCACGCCCTGCACCCGGTGCGCTTCCAGCAGCTCGAGGTAACGCTTCTCTTTGCGCTCCTGGTCGTCACTGTTGCACAAGATGACCGCCAGTCCGGCCTTGCTGGCCTCGTCCTCCACCCCGCGTGCCACGTCGGTGAAGAACGGGTTGGCCACGTCGAGCACGACAAGCCCGATCGTCCGGCTGTGCCCGGCGCGCAGCTGGCGCGCGGACTCGTTCCTGACGAACCCGAGCTGCCTGATCGACGCGTTCACCCGGTCGCGGGTCTGCTGAGCCACAATTTCAGGCCGGTTGAGCACGTTGGAGACCGTGGCGACGGAGACGCCGGCGTGCGCGGCGACCTCCCTGATGCTGACAGGCACGTTGACCCGCTTCTCGACTGGACTGACAGACAGTCTGAGGCGCGATATTGGAACGTGTCAAACCTGGCCGCGCTCGAGCACCTGGCTTCCGCTCAATAGCAAACAACTCTCGCCGTCGGCTACTTAACCTGGCTACTCTGATTCATTGGGTTGCGGTGTGAATCCGTGTGCCGCTCCCGCGGAGACGATCATGCACCTGTTCGAATACGAGGCGGTCTTCGAGGCTGACCCGGACGCGGTCTGGAAGGTGTGGACCGACGTGGCGCGCTGGCCCGAATGGGATGTCAGCAAAGAGGTCGCCCAGCTGGACGGCCCGTTCGAACCGGGCACACGCGGCTGGGCCAAGCAGCGCGGCAACCTGGGCGGGGCCTTCACCGTCACCGTGGTCGATCCCGGGCGGCGCTGGGTGACCGAATGCCCGGTGCCGCTGGGCACGGTCACCTTCAGCCACCTGCTCGAGCTGGCCGGCCCAGGATGTGTCCGGCTGGTGAAAAGAGCCGACGTGCAGGGCGGGTCCGGCCCGCTGCTGCGGCTGCTGGCGCCCCGGATGCGCCGCGACACCGCCGCCTCATTTACCGCTTTGCGGCAGCGGGTGTCCGACCAGTAGACAGGCGTGCGGTGAGCGAATACACGATCAAGCCGCTCAGCACCGAGACCTGGGATGCCTTCGCCCGGCTGTGCGAGAAGCATAACGGAATGGGGTTCGGCCAGTGCTGGTGCACGTGGTTTCATCCGCGCCGCAAGGACGTGGGCCTCGACGCTGACGTTGAGGCCGGACGGCCTTACAAGGAGTTCCTGGTCCGCGAGGGAAGATCGCACGCCGCGCTGGTTTTCGACGGCGACGTCGCGATTGGCTGGTGTCAGTACGGGCCGCCAGCAGAGCTCCCGAGCATCTTCCATAAGAAGGAATACGAAGCCGGCCTTGAATCCCCGCTCGACTACCGCCTCACCTGCATCTTCGTGGACCGCAATCACCGGCACGAGGGAGTGGCCGCCGTCGCGGTCCAGGGGGCCCTGGACCTGATCGCGCAGGCAGGCGGCGGAGTCGTGGAGGCCTACCCGCAGGACACGGCGGGCAAAAAGATCTCGGCCTCGTTCCTCTACAGCGCTACCCGCAGCACGTTCGAAAAGGCGGGCTTCGGCTACGAGCGCCCCAAAGGCAAGAACCACTGCGTGATGCGCAAGACCGTCCCGCCCGCTTAACTGCGCTAACCGGAAATCGCGCGAGTCCTGCACGCCGCACCCCCCGATGATGACCTGACCTGCGTCGCTTACCCCGGTACAGTTGCCGTATCGCCCGCAGAGGAGGGTGCCATGAGTTATGCCAGGCAGCTGCTGGACAGCCACCCGCGCACCTCCGGCCTCGACGCCGGCGTGCTGGCTGCCACCATCGATGCGCTGACTGACTGCGCTCAGGCCTGTACCGCCGACGTCGACGCTGACCTGGGCG
>NZ_JBARCR010000584.1:0-1980 GCF_049794275.1 Trebonia sp. | reverse complement strand
AGCACCGCGCCGACCGCGTCGAAACCGCCCGGCACGGACCGGCCGTGGTCGGCCTTCAGGATCCGGAACGTCCCGAACAGCACCAGCGCGGCCAGCGGGAGGCTGATGAAGAACACCCACCGCCAGCCGAATTCCTGGGTGAGCAGCCCACCGAAGAACAACCCGACCATCGTGGCGATCCCGCTGACCCCGGCCCACACGCCCAGCGCCCTGTGCCGGTCGGAGTCCTGGAAGGTGGTGGTCAAGATGGACAGCGCGGCCGGCGTCATCATCGCCGCCCCGAAGCCCTGGGCGAGCCGGGCGCCGACCAGCAGCCCCTGACTGTCGGCCAACCCGCAGGCCAGCGACGAGACCGCGAACAGCGAGGTTCCGGCCACCAGCAGCCGCCGCCGCCCCAGCAGGTCCCCGGCCCGACCGCCCAGCAGCAGGAACCCGCCATAGGTGATCAGATAGCCGCTGATCACCCACTGCAGGTTCTGCACCGAGAAGCCCAGATGCGAACGGATGGTCGGCATCGCGACGTTGACGATCGAACCGTCCATGACGTCCAGGGACGTCACCAGGCACAGCAGCGCCAGCGTGACCTTGCCGCGCCCGGTCGCCAGGAACGACCCCTCCGGCGGCGCCGTCGATGCGGTCATGGCGTCGCTCACGACCCGGCGGCTTCCATCACGGGGCCGACCTCGACCCCGCCGCCGACCCGCAGCACCGGGCAGTCCTTGGCCAGCGCCAGCGCGGAGTCCATGTCCTCGGCGGACACCACCGAGTAGGCGACCATCCGGGAGCCGCTGCCGCCGACCTCGCCGAGCGAGGCGTAATCGGTCACCGCGTTGCCGACGTCCACCAGGGCCGAGCCCAGCCCGCCGAACCAGGCCCGCCACTCGGCCGGCGTCCCGGCGTGGGGCGCGTAGTCGGCGGGCACGCGGAAGGAGAAAACGTACTTGGCCATGATCTGTGGTCCTGTTCTGAGTTCCGGGGCGCGCCCCCGACTGGGACCGCCTCCAACCGGGTAGACGCCACCGCTCCGCCCGAATTGGGCACCGCGGCGCTGCCCAGTTCGCCAAACCGGCGGCGTCTATATCGTGAGTGAGCCGAACACGCCCTGCGGAAAGAAGAAAGGCGAGGATGCATGCCGATGGAGACGGACACGACGGACCTGATCGCTCGCGCCCGGGCCGGCGACCACAACGCGTTCCGCGACCTGGTCCAGGGCCACTCCCACGAGTTGCAGGTGCACTGCTACCGCATCCTGGGATCCCTGCAGGACGCCGAGGACGCACTCCAGGAGACCCTCGCGTCCGCCTGGCGTAACCTCGGCGACTTCGACCAGCGGTCCTCGCTCCGGACCTGGCTGTATAAGATCGCGACCAATCGGTGCCTGAGCATGTTGCGCGCCGACAGCCGACGCCCCCGCATCGCCCTCCCGCTGCCCGACGCCGCCCTGCCCGAACCCGCCAGCGCCGGCGACGCCCCGCCCTGGCTGGAACCCTACCCCGACGTCCTGCTCGACCATCTCGTCGACCAGCGCCCCGGACCGGAGGCCCGCTACGAGACCACCGAGGCCATCTCCCTGGCTTTCATCACCGCCCTGCAACTGCTGCCCCCACGCCAACGCGCCGCGCTCGTCCTCCGCGACGTCCTGGACTACCACGCCGCCGAAGTCGCCCAGATGCTCGGCACCACCCAGGAAGCCGTAAGCAGCGCCCTCAAACGCGCCCGCGCCACCGTCGACAACCACCTCGCCGACTCCAGCAGCACCGGCAGCAGCAGCAGCGGCACCGGCAGCCGCAGGCCTGCACGCCAACCCGACACCGCCGCCGAACGCCGGCTCGCCGCCCGGTTCACCGACGCCATGGAACGCGCCGACCTGGACGCCCTGATCGAACTGCTCGTCACCGACGTGAGATTCTCCATGCCCCCGGCCATGCTGGAATACCGCGGCATCGAATCAGCCCAGCGCCTCCTCGCCGCCGTCACCTT
>NZ_JBARCR010000583.1:0-6155 GCF_049794275.1 Trebonia sp. | reverse complement strand
CCCGCACCCTCCAGGATTTCTGTCACGGCGGGCGGGTCGGCGAGCGAGAATGCATCCGGCAGGCCGGCTGAGATCGCGGTCATCCCGAGAGCCTGGCGAATGGTGACGTCCCACCCGTTGCGCTCGGGGGCCTGCCAGACCATCATCACCAGGCGGCCGGCCGGGCGCAGTGCCCGGCTGATGTTGGCGAACGCCGCGGCCGGGTCGTCGAAGAACATCGTGCCGAACCTGCTAATCGCCAGGTCGAAGTGCTCCTGCGGGAACCGGTAGACCTCTGCATTGGCGCGTTCGAAAGTGACGTTACGGATTCCCTCGGCGCGGGCGGCCTCGCGGGCACGCTCGACGGCAGCCGCGGAGACGTCTACCCCGAGCGCACTGCCTGCCCGCGCTGCGCGCGCGGCCTCCCGGGTCGTCTGCCCGCTCCCGCACCCGATGTCGAGGACGTGGTCGCGGAACTGGACACCACAAGCCTGGCGCAGGACCTCGTTGTGCCGCTGCAGTTCGGCGTCGTACGACGTCACCCCGCAGCGGCTACTCGTCGGCCTGCCGGACGCTGGCAGCCTCGGGGGTCATGGACTTGACGATCCGCTCCAGGTCGTCGATGGTGGCGAACTCGACCACGATCTTGCCCTTGTTGCGGCCGAATTCGACCTTGACCCTCGTCTCGAATACATCGGACAACCGGTCCGCGAGGTGACGGAGGGCCGGGGCTACTGGCTTTCTGGTGGCGGCCCTGCGGTGCGACTTCGCCGGGGTGTCGTCGCCAACGGCGACGATCTCCTCGACGGCCCGGACCGAGAGTCCTTCCGCCACAATGCGCTGCGCCAGTCGTTCCTGTGCTTGGGGGTCGTCCAGCGAGAGCAGCGCGCGGGCGTGGCCGGCGCTGATGACACCAGCGGCGACCCGCTTCTGCACGGCGGGCGGCAGGTTCAGCAGCCGGAGCGTGTTGCTGATGTGCGGCCGGGACCGGCCGACCTTCTGCGCCAGCTGCTCGTGGGTCGCGCCGAAGTCGTCCAGCAGTTGCTGGTACGCCGCGGCCTCCTCCAGGGGGTCGAGCTGCTGACGGTGCAGGTTCTCCATCAGCGCGTCCCGCAGCATGTCGTCGTCATGAGTCGCGCGAACGATGGCGGGAATGAAGTCCAGGCCGGCTCGCTGGGACGCACGCCAGCGCCGTTCGCCCATGATCAGCTCGTAGCGGGAACCACCGAGGCTGCGCACCACCACCGGCTGGAGGAGTCCGACCTCGGTGATCGAAGCGGCCAGCTCATCGAGTGCGTCGTCATCGAAAGTCCGCCGCGGCTGCCGGGGATTCGGCGTGATGGAGTCGACCGCGACTTCCTCAAAGTACGCCCCAGCGACTGGGCGCAACGCGGTCTCAGCCGCACCGTCCCCATGCCCGTCTGTGCCGGGCGATCCCAGCGGTGCCGCGGAACCAGCGCCGATCGGCGAGCCCGCGCCAGTCGTGGTGCCAGGGCGCGAGGCGTCCGGGATCAGTGCTCCGAGTCCCTTGCCGAGGCCTCGCCGTTGCTGCGCCACTTCATCTCCCTGGTACCGGGTGCGGGTGATTGACCGGAATCGTCAGTCCAATGTAACGGCAACAGATGGCTTGGTTTCACGTGAAACGAAGTACGCTTCGCCGGCGTGTTTCACGTGAAACCAAGCGGATCACCGCCGTGCCACGGCCGCGATGCTGGCGAGAAAGTCATCCACGTCGCGCTCCTGAGTGTCGAAGGCCGTCATCCAGCGGACGACCGACGTCGTCTCGTCCCAGACGTGGAACGTCCACTCGCGCTGCAATTCGGCGACATGCTGGCGGGCCAGCCGGGCGAAAACCGCATCCGCCTCGACGGGGTAGACCACTTCCACGCCAGGCAAGTCCGCCAGGCCCGCGGCAAGCCGGCTGGCCATGGCGTTGGCGTGCCTCGCGTTCTGTAGCCACAGGTCATCGTCGAGCAGCGCGATGAACTGCGCCGCCAGGAAGCGCATCTTCGACGAGAGCTGCATGTGCTGCTTGCGCAGGTACGGCGCATTGGCGGCATCGCCGGAACGCATGACGATGACTGCCTCGACGCCCATTGCGCCGTTCTTCGTGCCGCCGAAGCTGAGCACGTCCGCCTGCTCGGCTAGCTCGGCGAGCGTGCAGCCCAGGTAAGCCGCGGCGTTGGCCAGCCGGGCGCCGTCCATGAAGACCCGCAGTCCGTTGTCCGCGCAGAACTCGCGGACCTTGCGCAGCTCCGCGAGCGAGTAGCAGGTTCCGACCTCGGTCGACTGGGTGATGGCGACAACGCCTGGCTGCGCGAAATGCTCGTCCCCGCGTCCGGCAAGGCGGCTGGCGATCAGTTCGGGCGTGAGCTTGCCGTCCGGCGCGGGAACCGTCAGCAGCTTGGTGCCGAGTATCCGCTCGGCGGCACCGCACTCGTCGGTGTTTATGTGCGCGGACTCCGCACAGATCACTGCCTCATGCCTGGCGAGCAGCAGCCCGAGCCCGAGCACGTTCGCGCCGCTGCCGTTGAGCACCAGGTACACCTCGCCGTCCCTGCCGGCGAGCCGGCGCAGCTCGCCAACGGCTCGCGCGGTCCACGGGTCCGCGCCGTAGGCGACCGCGTCCCCGGCGTTCGCCTCGACGATGGCGCGCATGACGGCTGGATGCATTCCAGAGTGGTTGTCGCTGCCAAAGCTTTTTCGCATGCCTGCGAGCTTATTTCAAGCGCCCTGGGCCCGCTCCGCCGCCCGCTCGAGCGGCGCCACGCGGCGGATTCGCGACCCAGTGCCGAAGTTTGGTGCCTGCTCAGCGGTCACGGCATTCCCTCCTGACGGCGGGGATACCGTGCCAGAATGGGGGCTGTACCGCGGGCACGCTGACCTGATCGGGGAACGCAACAAGATGTCACGCCGTCTCGTCAACATAACGCTGGATAATCTTGGCGACCTTCCGCCGACCTGCCGTTCCTGCGTGTTCTGGGAACTCGATCCGGTGAGCAAGGCAAGGGCCGAGGCGTCAGATCCCGGGCTGGAAAAAGAGTCGTGGATCTCTTCCGTCCTGCTGGAGTGGGGGAGCTGCGGGAAGATTCTCTACGTTGACGGCGTGCCCGCCGCTTATGTGCTCTTTGCCCCGCCGCAATATGTGCCCCGTTCGGTCGCGTTCCCCACCAGTCCGGTCAGCGCGGACGCGGTGCTGCTGATGACCGCGCGGGTGCTTAGCGAATTCTCCGGCGGCGGACTCGGCCGAATGCTTATTCAGGGAATGGCCAAAGACCTGACGCGCCGCGGGGTCAGGGCGATCGAGGCCTTTGGCGACAAGCAATGGACCGCCCCGGCCTGCGTGCTCCCCGTCGATTACCTGCTCGCGGTCGGGTTCAAGACCGTCCGCCCGCATCACAGGCACCCGAGACTCAGGATGGAACTGCGCACGGCGCTCACCTGGCGGGAAGACGTGGAAGTAGCGCTGGAGCGGCTGCTCGGCTCCATGAACCCCGAGCGTGTTCTGCTCCGGCCAAGCCCGGCCGCCGTCAGCAGCAGCTGAGGCAAACGCGAAACGGCGGGCAGGCCGGATGGCCTGCCCGCCGCTCAAGCGTCGGAACCGCTCAGATGAACTCGGCGAGTTCGCGGAGCAGCGCCGCCTTCGGCTTGGCGCCGACGATCTGCTTCACGACCTGGCCGTTCTGGAAGACGGACATGGTCGGGATGGCCATGATCTGGTAGCGCTGCGAGGTCGCCGGGTTCTCGTCGATGTTGAGCTTGACCACGTCGATCTTGTCGGCGTGCTCCTTCGCGATCTCCTCGAGAACCGGCGAGACCATCCGGCACGGGCCACACCATTCGGCCCAGTAGTCGACGATGACGGGCTTGCTGCTCTGCAGCACCTCCGCGTCGAAAGTCTCGTCGGTCACGACCTTGGTCGCACCCATCCTTGATCACACCTTCCGTGTTGTAACTGTCGCTCTGCTTAAGACTCGTGCTCCGCCAGCCAGCGCTCGGCGTCGATCGCCGCCGCACAGCCGGTGCCCGCCGCCGTGACGGCCTGCCGGTAGGTCCGGTCCACGACGTCACCGCAGGCGAAGACGCCCTCGATCGCGGTGCGCGTGGTCGGCTGCTCGACGAGGAGGTAGCCGTCGGGGTCGGTGGGGAGCTGCCCGGCGAACAGCTCGCTGCGCGGTGAATGGCCGATCGCGATGAACGCGCCGCTGACCGGCAGCACCTTCTCGTCGCCGGTGTGCACGTTCTTGACGCGGACACCGGTGAGCTTGCCGTTGTCGCCCTCCATCGAGACCACCTGGCTGTCCCACACAAACTTGATCTTGGGGTTCGCCATGGCCCGGTCCTGCATGATCTTCGAAGCGCGGAGGGTGTCACGCCGGTGCACGAGCGTCACGGAATCGGCGAACCGGGTCAGGAACGTCGCCTCTTCGAGCGCCGA
Source organism: Trebonia sp. (assembly GCF_049794275.1). Lineage (NCBI taxonomy): Bacteria > Bacillati > Actinomycetota > Actinomycetes > Streptosporangiales > Treboniaceae > Trebonia > Trebonia sp. The sequence continues at coordinate 1,738 of NZ_JBARCR010000583.1, read as the reverse complement.
GTCACCGCCGCCGATGACCACGATGTCGTGCCCCCTGAAGAAGAACCCGTCGCACGTCGCGCACCAGGACACACCGCGCCCGGAGAGCTGCTTCTCGCCAGGAACGTTCAGCTCCTTGTACTTGGAACCGCTCGCGATGATCACGGCCTTGGCCAGGTAGGTGTCGGTCTCCGTCTTCACCACCTTGGGCGAGACGGTGAGGTCTACCGCAACCACGTCATCGGACACCAGTTCGGCACCGAACCGTTCCGCCTGCTTGCGCATGGCGTCCATGAGCTCAGGTCCCATAACGCCGTCGGGGAATCCGGGGAAGTTCTCCACCTCGGTGGTCTGCATCAGCGCACCGCCGGCGGTCACGGACCCCTCGAAGACGAGGGGGTTCAGCCTGCCCCTGGCGGCGTAGACGGCGGCCGTATAGCCCGCCGGCCCGGAGCCGATGATGATGACGTCACGTACGTCAGTCACTTGCATGTGCCCTTCGTTAAGATTGCAACCCGCTTAACCGATCCTAGGGCCCGGAGATTCCCGATGGCCTTCTTCCGCGCGAGCACGGTCAGCTCAGCTTCGTCGCCGCGAGGATCGCGTCTGCGATGACGCGATAGCCAGCGGCGTTGGCGTGCTGGTTCGGGCCGCGCGGCGGCGGCGCGCACTCCCACGTCCACTGGCAGATCCGCGCCACGTTGCGGGGTACCGATCCGATGCCGGGCACCGTGACCGGGTCGCCGAAGTTGGTGGTCTCGAAGGCCTCGAACACGTTGGCCACGGTGATCCCCGCCTGGCCGTAGGCGCGCTTGAGCAGGTCGTCGTACGCGACGGCGAACTTCTCGCTGAGCTGGGCGGTCGCGCGCCCGAGCAGGCCGCTACGCCATTCGGCGAGTGCGGGGAGGTAGTAGTTCATCCCGGCGATGCGGACGCCAGGTCCGGCCGCGGCCCGCAGGCTGGCCAGGATCGCCGCCACGTTGGCGGTGGCCTTCGGGAGCTGCCCGATGCAGGACGCGAGCCGGGTGAGGCTCGGCTGATTGCCGCAGTCTTCGAGGTCGTTGGCGCCGATGTCGATGGTGACGAGGAACACATGGCCGCGGTGGGCGCGCAGGAAGGCGCTGGCGGCGGCGAGCTGCGAGCCAGCGGCGTAGTGGCAGATTCCGCCGTGCATCATCGTCTGCGTGGTCTCTCCTGGGCACCCGAGGCGGACCAGGCGGAGCGCGGGATGGCTGGCCAGCAGCGTCGCGTACACCAGGTCCGGGTAGCCCTGCCCGGTCTCGACGCTGGCGCCGGCCGCGTCCGGCTGCACCCCCTGGGACAGCGAGTCGCCGAGCGCCAGGTAATAGGAACTAGGCGTCACCGGCTGACCCGCGGAGGGCGACGAGCATGCGGTGAGCACGGCCACGGCCATGACTGCCAGGGCAGCCATGATTTTTCTTCCGAACGGGCCCGTGGCGACTCTCACAGCCCTACCGACGCGATCAGTTCGGGGTTGCTCGCGGTGCAGCCGGTTCCGACCACCCACGCCCAGTTCGTCACGGCGATCACATAGGCGGGTTTGCCCTGATACGTCGCCCGGTCGACCAGGCTGGGCCGCATCTGCCCGGTCAGGTGCAGCACGCAGGCGCTGAGCTGCGCCGACGGAGCGGCCTCGGCGGCTGGCGGGGCGGCGGTCTTAGCCGACCGGGCCAGCTGCGCGCGCACTTGCTGGGCGAGCGTCGCCGACCGGTAATTGGTGCCGCTCGCGGTGACAGTG
>NZ_JBARCR010000582.1:0-3224 GCF_049794275.1 Trebonia sp. | reverse complement strand
ACCTCGTAAACGAGGTTGAACGGCGTCTCGGCGGCCCGGCGGAACCTGGTGAATCCGGCCTCGGTGGTGACCTGCCTGATGGCGGCCTCGCCTGCCTGGGCGCCGAGCGCGTAGCCGCCGGGCTGGGACAGCGCGTTCGGCACGCAAAGCTGCGTGGACGCGTTGTAGTAGATCCGCCCCACCGGATTGAGGTTGCCGGCCACCTCGTCGGCCGCGTACGGCTCCACGACCAGCCAGGTGCCATCCGGCTTGAGCGCCTGGCGGACGTGCCGGGCGGCGGCGAGCGGATCGCCCATGTCGTGCAGGCAATCGAACGTGGCGGCCAGATCGTAGCCAGCGCCGGAGAAACCAGCCGCGGAAGCGACCTCGAAGCTGATCCTGTCCGCGACGCCGGCGTCGGCGGCCCGCTTGCGGGCGATCTCGATCGACTGGTCGTGATAGTCCGAGCCGGTGAACCGGGAGTTCGGGTACTCCTGGGCCAGCAGGATCGTGGACGCGCCGAGCCCGCAGCCGATGTCGGCTACCCTGGCGCCGGCCCGGAGCTTGTCCTGCACGTCGTCAAGCGCCGGGATCCAGGACGGGATCAGGTTGGCGATGTAGCCGGGACGGAAGAACTGCTCGCAGCCGATGAAGACGTTCTCGTCGTGCTCGTGCCAGCCCATCCCGCCGCCGGTGCGGAACGCCTCGGTAATCCGCGGCTCGGACTTCAGCATGCCGAGCGCGAGCACGAACGCCCCGGGAACGTATACGCCGCCGTCCGGGTTCGCGAGCGCGAACGCCTGCTCCTCGGTCATCGAGTACGTGTCGGTCGCCGGGTCGTAGTCCACGTACCCGCCGGCCGCCTGGCCGCGCAGCCATTCGGCGACGTACCGGGAACTGGTGCCGGTCCGCTCGGCCAGTTCAGCGGCGGTGGCAGGGTGACCGGCCAGCGCCCGGTACAGGCCGAGGTGGTGTCCGGTGACTACACTGCCTGCCGCGAAGGTAGCGCCCAGGTCGGAGACGAACCGGCCGAGGAACTCCTGCAGCTTGTCCATGTCGACAGCCATGATGAGCCTCCTTGTGCTTGATGTGTGGCGACTGTCAGGTCGTGAGTTCTTGTTCAGGGGTTAGGTGCTTCGACGGGAGTGCCGGGCGTACGGCCCCATTCGGCCCAGGACCCGTCGTAGACGCGGACCCGCTCGCGGCCGAGCAGGTGGGTGAGCACGAACCAGGCGGTGGCGGCGCGCCCGCCGATGGTGCAGTAGGTGATCAGCTCCCCGCTGCCATCCAGGACCTCCGGCGCGAACAGGCCGCGCAGCTCCGCGACGGGGCGGAACGACCCGTTTTCGCGGTAGAGACCGTCGACGGGCTGGTGCACGGCCGACGGCATGTGCCCGGCGCGGCCGCCTGGTTCCATGCCGCCCGATGGCCAGAAGCGCTCTCCCGCGTACTCAGCCGCGGAGCGCACATCCACCAGCGTGATGCCTGGCTGGCCGATGGCCTCCCGCACCGCTGCCAGGTTCGCGCGGATGCGGGAATCCTCGTCGTCGAGGCGCCAGCCGCCCGGCGCCGGTTCGCTCGCGGCGGTGCTCCACGGGTGGCCGCCCGCCCGCCAGGTGTCGCGTGAGCAGTTCAGGATGCGCACGTCGCGGTGCCCGTAGAGCTTCATCAGCCACAGGCCCAGGGCGGGCGCGTACCCGTAGCACACCACGGTGGAGTCCGGCTCGATCCCCGAGCTCGTGACGAGCCGTTGCAGCGCGGCGGTATCCACCAGGTGGTAGTCGGCATCCTTCAAGTCGGCGTAGACGTTCCACAGCGTCGCGCCGTCGATGTGCCAGTCGTTGTAGGCGGCCGGGCTGACGTCCACCTCGACCACGCGGACCCGCGGGTCGGACAGGTGAGCGTGCAGCCATTCCGGATCCACCAGCACGCCATCGCCGGTGCCCGCGAGCCGCGTGACTTCATCCCTCAGTGATGTGGTCTTCATGTGAACCTCCCTGCGTTGGGTTCCTTGGGCACAGGTGTACGACGGCGGCATTGCCGCAACGTTGTCCCAGACTTGTCGCAGGGTTGGCGAAACCTTGGCGGCCACTCAGGTGGTGGCGGCGACTCAGGTTGCGGCGAGAAGGCGCTGGTAGAGCTCGCGAGTGGCCGGGCTGGGTGAGACGCCGAGCTGATCTCGCAGGCACTCACACAGCTCGCTGTACACACCCAGGGCTTCAGCGAGGTTGCCCTGGGCAGCGAGAGCCTGCATGAGGTAGCGGTAGCCGCTTTCCCGCAGCGGCGCCAGGTGGGTGAGCTGCCGGCCGGTCCGGACCGCGCTGGAGAGCTCGGTGCCGCCGACGCCCAGTGCGGCTGCCGTATAGCTCTCCAGGGCGCGCAGGCGCAGTTCTGTCAGCTGGTGCCTGGTCTGATCGATCCAGGGCGCATCCTCGCCGGGGAGGAAGTCCCGCTCGGCAACGAACAGCGCGGTGAGCGACGGCCCCCACGCCCGCGGCCAGTCTTGCAGGGCGACCGCGGATTCGGCCCGGTGGATGGCATCGACGGCTGCTTCCAGGTCGACCCAGGCATCGCGCAGGCACAGCCGGAGGGTGGAGCGTCCGTCCACGGCATCGGCGCCGAAGACCCGCCGCAACTTGGACAGCAGCGGATTCAGCCGTGTGTCGACCGCGGCGGGATCGGGTTCGCGCCACAGCGCCTCAGCCAGCTCGTCGCGCGGGATATGGCGATGGCGGTTGACCACCAGGTAGGTGAACAGCAGCCGTCCCTGACGGCCGGGCAGCCCGGACTCAAGGCGCTGGCCGTCGCGCTCGACGGCCAGCGGCCCGCAGATCTGGATCCGCACGGGGTGTGACGACGCCAAGGTCACGCCAACATCCTGGCATTACGCTAAGGCACACAGCCATAGCTAGGAGGCGATGGTGAAGCTGATCCGATGCGAATGCGGCTACGTGGCCCGCGGCGATAGCGATGACCAGGTGATCGGGATGATCCGCGGGCACATGTCCACTGACCATCCGGCCCTGCTTGAATCGGTCAGCCGGGAGGACCTGATCAGCTGGATCCAGGCGGATTAGCCCTAGACCCAGGTCAAGCCAGCCCCGGTGCGTGTAACGTCTACGCGCACCGGGAGCCTGCCAGCTGCCGTATACTCATAAGCCGTGCGCTCGTAGCTCAACGGATAGAGCATCTGACTACGGATCAGAAGGTTGGGGGTTCGAGTCCCTCCGAGCGCGCCCAGGTCA
>NZ_JBARCR010000581.1:0-1625 GCF_049794275.1 Trebonia sp. | reverse complement strand
CAGTCAGCCGGGCCAGCGTCCCCGCGTCGAGGATCGCGTCGTTGGGGTCCAGCACCCCGAACCCGACGGACGGCGAGTAGCCGCCGTGGGGACGGTAGCGAGCGGACATCGCCAGCGCGCGGGCGACCAGCGCCGGCGACAGCTGCGGGTACCGCTGCTTGATCAGCGCGACCGTGGCGGCTACGTAGCACGCCGCGCTCCAGAAGTTATCCAGCTCTATCGTGTCCGAGACAGGCACGGCGTCGGCCGGGGCGGAGATGAGCACGGAGTTGTTGCTCTGCCCGCTGACCGGGGCCGTCGCCGCGATGCCGCCCGGCAGCATGACCGGTGAGACCCCGACGACGCCGGGGAATCCCTGCGGGTACTGGTACGGCGAGGGATGCGAGCCGGTCGTCGGGAAAGCCGGCGCCACGATCACCACCCTCCTCGACAGCGCGTAGCTCACCGCGGACTGCAGGTCCAGGGCTGGCCCCTCCTGGCTGCCATAGTCGAGGAGGATCACCTGGGCGCCGTGGTCGGCGGCGTACCTGATGCCCTCGGCCTCAATGCGCAGGGCAGTGTTCTGGTCGTTGTAGAAGGACTGGGCGCCAGGTTCGGTGTTGTCCGGTTCGGTGCGCACCACCAGGATGCGCGCGCCGGGCGCGGCGCCCGCGGCTATTCCCGGCGACCCGGCGAAGAACGCGGCCGTCAGCGTGCCGAGCATGCCGGCCGGTGCTGCCTGCGGCTTGAAGATGTAGTCCGGGCCATTGGTGACCTTGCCGGCCAGGCCGGGGACGGTGGGATCCGCGCCGGTGGACAGCAGCGCTATGGTGACGCCGTTACCGGTCGCCAGGCCCTGGGCCGCGTTCAGATCGGACTGGAACTGCGCCCAGGCGTCCGACGGCGGGGAGTAGGCGGCCGCTGCCTCGGCTGCAGGCGCCAGGGTTACGGTGACTGCCAGCCCAAGCAGCAGGCTCGTGATCAGCCAGAGCGGACGGTGCTTGCGCTCTCGCGTCGCACGGATCCGGCGAACCGCGCCACCGAACTGAACAATGTCCGACATAGGCGTGAACTATAGAGGTCTCACCGAGCGCCAAACTAGCTGCTGAGATAACTGTTTGGGCAATTCTGGCTGGTTACGGGCGGTGGTAGGGGGCCTGCTGTCGGCGTGAACTCCAAGCCGCTCATTGAACCCTCAACGAGGATCAAACCAGCTATTCGGGTCATCCCGGTTTCTCATCGGCGACGGGGGCGGCGTCCAGGGCGGGGCCTGGTAGGCGGACTGCGGCGGCGGCGCCTGCACGAACGACGGTATCGGTCGCCTGTTGCGCCTGTCGCGCCTGGACCGGCGGATCGTCCAGATCAGCAGGACCGTGGCCATGATCGCGCACACCGCGCCGCCGTAGGCCGCGGCGGTGTAGGCGGCGATCAGCTTGGTGTTCCTGTGCACCACCTGGATCGGGCGGATTGCTGAGCTCGCGTGGCCAGGCGCGGCGAAGAACTTGGCCGTGGCGAATCCTGTCTCGGGCGTGGCGGCCGCCAGCCGTCCCGCCGCCCGCAGCGCGGCGGCCGCGTCCACCTCGCCGAAGCCGGTTCCCGTGCTGTACCCGCCGGACGGCCGGTGGGCGGTGCTCGTGATCAGCGCC
>NZ_JBARCR010000580.1:0-3123 GCF_049794275.1 Trebonia sp. | reverse complement strand
GCTTCCTGCCCATGCTGCGCCTCTACCGGCTGTCCCCGCTGCGCGCGCCCGCGCTCCCGCTGATCGCCGTGCTGTACGCCGCGATGACCGCCGACTCGGCGCGACGGCACTACGCCGGCCGGGCCGTGTCCTGGCGCGGCCGCGCCGCCGAACGCGTCTAGCCAGGGCCACAATGCCCCCAACTGGACCTTAAGCATCCGCGCGGCCCCGGGTAGGCTCGCTGCCGTGCGAGTTCCCCACACGCGACTCTGGCAAGGCGACGGGTCCGACGGCGACGCGCTGATCAGGGACTTCCTGGTGGCGGACGTGTTCACGGACACCCCGCTCGAAGGCAACCAGCTCGGCATCTTCCCCGACGGGCGCGGGCTGAGCGACGAGCTGATGCTCAAGGCGACCCGCGAGATGAACTTCTCAGAGACGGTCTTCTTCGAGCCGCCGGAGCACGACGGCGCCGACGCCCGGGTGCGCATCTTCACCCCGGGCGGCGAGATCCCGTTCGCCGGGCATCCGACGCTCGGCTCTGCCTGGGTGCTCTGCGAGATCCTCGGCAAGCAGACCGTGACGCTCAGCACCGGCGCCGGCCCGGTGCCGGTCGAACTGGACATAGACGACGACACGATCACGTTCGGCTGGATGTCGCAGCCGATCCCGGACTGGGGTTCCTACGATCGCACGGACGAACTGCTCGACGCGCTCGGCGTGGCCGGCGTGGCCGGCGCCCTGCCCGTCGAGTGGTACAGAAACGGCCCGCTGAACGTCTATGTCGAGATCGCCGGGGAGGACGCACTCGCCGCGCTTGAGCCCGACCTGCAGAAGCTGGGCCGCATTCAGGTCAACTGCAGTTGCTTCACTCAGACGCCTGGCGGCTGGACCAGCCGGATGTTCGCCCCCGCCCTCGGCGTGACGGAGGACCCGGCCACGGGGTCCGCGGCCGGCCCGCTCGCGGTTCACCTCGCCAGGCACGGCCGGATCGAGTTCGGCCAGGAGATCGAGATCCGGCAGGGCGCGCAGGTCAATCGCCCGTCCGTGCTGTACGCACGGGCCGACGGCACGCCGGACAGCATCCGGCGGGTGCTCGTCGGCGGCCGGGCCGTCGTCGTCGCACAAGGCACCTACCGGCTCCGCTAGCCGCGCGCCCCCGGGGTTGACCTGGTCGGCTGAGTCTCTGGAACGATAGAGGCGGAGCGGAGCGGAGCAGCCGGCCGTTCGGGCGAATGCGAAGGGAACCCGGGATGACAGTCAGCGTTCACGGAGTGGTGGCACGCGGCAAGGGCGAGCCTGTGGTGGTGACCGAGGTACTCGTGCCGGACCCCGGGCCTGGCGAGGCGCTGGTGCGGGTGCAGGCGTGCGGCGTCTGCCACACCGACCTGCACTACAAGATGGGCGGGATCGGCGACGACTTTCCCTACCTGCTCGGGCACGAGGCGTCCGGGATCGTCGAGGCTGTCGGGGACGACGTGACCGAAGTGGCGCCTGGTGACTTCGTGATCCTGAACTGGCGCGCGGTCTGCGGCCAGTGCCGCGCCTGCGCGCGCGGCCGCCCCTGGTACTGCTTCAACACGCACAACGCGCAGCAGAAGATGACCCTCGCCGACGGCACCCCGCTGTCGCCCGCGCTGGGCATCGGGGCGTTCGCGGAGCGGACGCTGGTCGCGGCCGGGCAGTGCACCAAGGTCAACCCGGCGATCCCGGCGGCCACCGCCGGCCTGCTCGGCTGCGGCGTGATGGCGGGCATCGGCGCGGCCATCAACACCGGCGGCGTGACCCGCGGCGACAGCGTCGCGGTGATCGGCTGCGGCGGCGTGGGCGACGGCGCCATCGCCGGCGCCTACCTGGCCGGCGCGCACACCATCATCGCGGTGGACGTGGACGACAGGAAGCTGGAGTGGGCCCGCGGTTTCGGCGCCACCCACGTGATCAACTCGCGCAACGCCGACCCGGTCGCCGGGATCCAGGAGCTGACCGGCGGGTTCGGCGCGGACGTGGTGATCGAGGCCCTCGGCCGTCCGGAAACCTACAAGCAGGCCTTCTACGCCCGCGACCTGGCCGGCGTGGTGGTCCTGGTCGGCGTGCCGACGCCGGAGATGAAGCTGGAGCTGCCGCTGCTCGACGTGTTCGGCCGCGGCGGGGCGCTGAAGTCTTCCTGGTACGGGGACTGCCTGCCCAGTCGCGACTTCCCGATGCTCGTCGACCTGCACCTGGCCGGCCGCCTGCCGCTGGACAAGTTCGTCTCCGAGACCATCGGCCTGGGCGACGTGGAAGAGGCCTTCGCCAAGATGAGCCGCGGCGAGGTGCTGCGGAGCGTCGTAGCCCTGTGAGTGACGCCGGCGCCGCGGACCCCGCCACTCGCATCGCGATGTGGTCGGGGCCGCGGTCCGTATCCACCGCGCTGATGCGGGCCTGGGAGAACCGGCCGGACACGGTGGTCACCGACGAGCCGCTCTACGCCTTCTACCTGGACCGCACCGGCCTCGACCACCCGGGGCGGGACCAGGTGATCGCGAGCCAGCCCACCGACTGGCGGGTGGTGCTGGCTCAACTGGCCAGTGGCCCGCTGGCCCGGGGAGCAGTCATCGGCTACGCCAAGCACATGACCCACCACCTGCTGGCCGAGGTAGACCAGGCCGCGCTGGCCCCGTTCCGCCACGCGCACCTGATCAGGGACCCGCGCGAGCTGCTCGCGTCCTACGCAAGGGTGCGGGCCGAACCCACCCTGGCTGATCTCGGCCTGCGGCAGCAGGCGGAGATCTTCGAGACGTTCGGCGGTCCGGTGGTCGACTCGCGCGACCTGCTCACCGATCCCGAGGGCACCCTGCGCGCCCTTTGCCGGGCGCTCGCCGTGCCCTTCGACGGCCGGATGCTGGCCTGGCCGGCCGGGCCGCGGGACAGCGACGGGGTGTGGGCGCCTTACTGGTACGACAGCGTCTTGTCCTCGACCGGTTTCGCCCCCTACCGCCCGCCGTCCGCCGCGCTGCCCGCCCGCCTCGAGCCCCTGGCGGACCAGTGCATGCCGTACTTCACCCGCCTCCACCGCTACCGCATCACGCCTGAGGGAAGTCCCGATGCTGCAAGCATTCGATGAGCGTAACCGCGACCTGATCGTCAACGTGGGCGGCAGGCTCA
>NZ_JBARCR010000579.1:0-2531 GCF_049794275.1 Trebonia sp. | reverse complement strand
AGGAACCCGAGGTCGGTCCCTGACCCGGACAGCGCGACGGTCTGGCCGCCGGTGACTACGTTGTCCGGGCTCCCGGCTGCCACCGAGGGCCAGGTGAACGTGGTGCCGCCGATCGTGACCTGCCTGCCGGGGGTCAGCGCGGTCGGCGTGCCCGCGGCCAGCGCCTGGGCGGAGTAGCTGTCGCCGACCCCGTCGTAGTTGCCCGCCGCCGCGTCGGAGTTGTCGCTGATCCCGGTGTTGTTGTACGCGGCGGTAAGCGAGGAGTACGGAACGGTCACGGTGGTCGACGCCTCCGTGGTGACGCCGGAGTTGCCGGCCGTGGGCGTAACCGTGACCTGCAGTGTGTCCGTGCCGGCGGCGGCGTTAGCCGGCGCGGTCACGGTGAAGTGCTCGGTGACGGTCTGCCCGGGAGCGATGGTGACCGGCGCCGGGTTGCCAACGGTCCAGCCGGCCGGGGCCTTGAGCGTGAACCGCGCCTGCGGCATGGCGTAGTCACCGTTGTTGACCAGGGTGGCAGTCACGCGGGCGGGGGTGCCCGGTGTCACCGTGGTCGGGGCGCCGACGGTGGCGTAGCGGGCCCCGATCGTGCGGTCGACCGTGAAGTCGCCGTGCAGCGGCAGGTTGGCCAGGGCCGAGGAGTCGCCGACGTAGACGCCGAACGTGCCGTCGGGGAGCACCCAGCCGTTGGCCGTGTTGTCCCAGTACGACAGGTCCTGGCCGGAGAGGGTGAAGTGGACGGTCGTGGACTGCCCTGGCCGCAACGTGACCTTCTGGAAGCCCTTGAGCTGGCGTGGCGGCTCGCCGCTAGCGGCCGGGTCGTTAAGGTACAGCTGGGCCACGTCGGAGCCGGCCACCTTGCCGGTGTTGGTGACGGTGGCAGACACCGTTACCTGCTTGCCGGACTGCCCGTTGCAGCCACAGGCGGGCGTTCCCGGGTTTGACGTCCCGTTCTGGACCTGCCCAGGGGTGACGCTCAGGTGGCTGTAGGAGAACGTCGTGTAGGAGAGGCCGTAGCCGAACGGGAACATCGGGGTCTCGTTGTTCGCGTCGTAGTAGCGGTACCCGACGTCGATGCCCTCGGAGTACTGCACCTCGCCGCCGGTCCCCGGGAACTCGCTCGGGGTGGACGCGGGCACCTGCGACAGGTCGGTGGGGAAGGTGACCGGCAGGTGGCCGCTCGGGTCGGTCTGGCCGAACAGCACCGAGGCCAGCGCCGTGCCGTTGCTCTCGCCCGGGTACCAGGCGTCGACCACCGAGGAGACCTGGTTAATCCAGGGCGTGGTCACCGGGGCGCCCGCGTCCACGACGACGACCGTGTGCGGGTTGGCCGCGGCCACCGCTGAGATCAGCTCGTTCTGCGCGGACGGCAGGTTGAGGCTTGCGCGGTCCGCCGCTTCGGACTCGGTGTCGTCGGACACGACGACCACCGCGGTGGCGGCCGACTTCGCCGCGGTGACCGCCTGCGCGATCCCGGGCGCCAGGTCGGACGGGGTGGCCCAGCTCAGCGACGCTGACGGCCCGCCGCCCGAGAGCGACAGGGTGTAGGTCTGGCCGGCCGTCAGGTCGACGCCGACAGAGTAGGTGGAGACCGGCGGGGTGCCCGGGTTGGCGAGGATCTCCTTGCCGTCCAGGTACAGGTTGGTCGCGGTGTAAGAGCCCGGGTTGCTGAACGCCAGCACGTAGGTGCCGGTCTCCGGGGCGGTCAGCGTGCCGGTGTAGCTCGCGCCGTAGCCCGTCGCCGCGTACGCCGGGGTCAGGTCGGTGCTCGGGATCGCTGACAAGGACGTGTCGGTGGGCAGGCCCTGCACGTAGTTCACTGTGGTCCCTGTCCCCGCCGCGGCCTGGATGCCCTGCAGCGGGGTCACGTTGAACGTGGAGGTCACGTGGGCGCTGCCGCCGCCAGTGTCGGTCGGCGCGGCCGAGGCGGCCGGGCCGATCACCGCCACGGTCCCCGCTCCGTTCGCCGCCAGTGGCAGAGTGCCGCCGTCGTTCTTCAGCAGCACCGTCCCCGCCTCGGCGACCGCGGTGGAGACCGCCTGGTGGGCGGCGGTGGTGACGGTCGCGCTGGTCGTCCCGGTGGGCGGGTCGTTGAACTCGTTGAATTGGAACATCTCCGTCAGGATGCGGCTGACCATGCCGTTGAGCGTGGCCATGGAGACCTGGCCGTCCTGCACCGCAGCCTCGAGGGCCGGGCCGTAGAACTGCGCTGAGGGCATCTCCTGGTCGTTGCCGGCGTCGGCGGACTGAACCGTGGAGTGGGTGGCGCCGTAGTCCGACGTGACGAAGCCGGGGTAGCCCCAGTTCTGGTCCAGGGTGGTCTGCAGCAGGTACTGGTTCTGGCAGGCGGCCTGGCCGTTGATGTAGCTGTAGGCGCACATCACCGAAGACGCGTGGGCCTCCGCCGTCCCGGCATAGAACGCGGGAAGGTAGATCTCCTGCTCCGCCCGGGTGCTCACGATCGCGTTGTCGGCCGGGGCGTTGCGGTTCGTCTCCTGGTTATAGACGGCGAAGTGCTTGATCTGCGCCATCTC
>NZ_JBARCR010000578.1:0-4638 GCF_049794275.1 Trebonia sp. | reverse complement strand
GCGCGGACCCCGCGCAGTGGTATGCGCTGACCGAGCTGTCCGACACCGGCCCGATCGTGCCACCGGGCGAGCGGGTCCGGCTGTCGCCGTCCCAGGTGGAGTCTTTCGCCCGCTGCGGGCTGCGCTGGCTGCTGGAGTCCGCCGCCGGCGCCGGGCAGACGGACGTGCTGCGCCACCTGGGCACCGTCATTCACGCCGCCGCCGTGCTCATCTCCGACGGCGCCGCCGAGCGCGCTGTCGCGCAGCGGATCGACGACATCTGGCACCACCTCGACTTCGGGAGCGCCTGGTACGGGTCGCGCCAGCGTGAACTCGCCGAACGCATGGTGCGGAAGTTCCTCGCCTGGCACGAGGCGAACCCGCGGGACCTGCTGGCCACCGAGCAGGCGCTGCGGGTGCGGGTCGGCCAGGTGGAGATCACCGGCCGGGTGGACCGGCTCGAGCGCGACGCGCAGGGCAGGGGCGTCATCGTGGACCTGAAGACCGGGGGGACCGCCCCCCGCGATGAGGACCTGGACCGTCACCCGCAGCTTGGCGTCTACCAGCTGGCGGTGCTGCTCGGCGCGTTCGAGGAGCTCGGCATCACCGAGCCGGGCGGCGCGGAGCTTGTACAGGTCGGAAAGGCGGGCTTCACCGCCAGGGCGCGAGTGCAGCGGCAGCGCCCGCTGTCCGACGACCCGGCGCCAGGATGGGCGAAGGATCTCGTGGACGCGGTCGCCGCCGGCATGGCGGGGCCGGTGTTCCGCGCCCGGGTGAACGCGGGCTGCCGGACCTGCCCGGTCGCCTCCTGCTGTCCGGTGCACCCGGATGGCGCGCAACTCGGCCCATGAGACGGCGACGGTACCGCCCGGTACATTTAACGGGGAGGTACCACCTGTGGATCACGTGACGAGCCGGCCGCCGGCATCGAAAGCCGCTCCGGACGACCGGTACGCCTGGACCGAGCCAGGGGTGGAAAGCCTCGGCGACGGGCTCTACAGGATCCCGCTGCCGCTGCCCGGCGACGCGCTGAAGGCGGTCAACGTCTACGCGATCGCGGGCGAGGACGGGGTGGACCTGATCGACGCGGGGATGGCGCTCGCGCAGGCGCGGGAGCGGCTGACCGAGGCGCTCGGCCAGATCGGCTACGGCCTTGGCGATATCAGGAACTTCTTCATCACGCACATCCACCAGGACCACTACACGCTGGCCGTCGAGCTGCGAACCACGCTGCGCGGCAAGATCTCGCTGGGTGAGGGCGAGCGGGTCAACATGCAGGCGATCCGCGACGTCGCCGCCGGGCGGAGCGAGATCGGCTTCATCGAGATGCTGTACGGCATGGGCGCGGCCGAGCTGGCGGAGCAGGTACGCAGCTTCATGGCGCCGCGCCTCGCCAACCCGCAGCCGCGCCTGCAGTGGTCCGACCCTGACGGCTGGCTCGCTGACGGCGCCGTGCTGGACTTGCGGTCCCGCACGCTGCGCGCGATCCACACCCCGGGCCACACGCGCGGCCACGTCGTCTTCCACGACGAGGCGGCGGGCATGCTGTTCGCCGGGGACCACGTGCTGCCGCACATCACCCCGTCGATCGGGTTCCAGCCGTCGATCACCAGGCTGGCGCTGCGCGACTACCTCGGCTCGCTGCGGCTGATGCTCACGCTGCCCGACTCGCGGCTGCTGCCCGCGCACGGCCCGGTCACCAACAGCACTCACGAGCGGGTGAACGAGCTGCTCGCCCACCACGAGACAAGGCTTGAGCAGACGCTGGCGGCCGCCAGCGCCGGGCCGGTCAGCGCGCTCGCCGCCGCCCGCATGATCCCGTGGACCCGCAGGCTGCGCAAGTTCGACGACCTCGACCCGATGAGCCAGATCCTCGCGGTCGGCGAGACCTCCGCCCACCTCGAGGTGCTGGTCATCCGCGGCCAGCTCGTCCGTGACACCTCTCCGGAGGGCGTCGACACCTACCGCCGCCCCGTCATCGTCGGCTGAGGTCACGGCGCCGCTGCCCCGCCGCGCCGCTTCTCATTCTCCTTCATCCCGAACGTACCGTGGCGTCTCGCCACGTCCTCCCGTCGCCGTCAGCCCTGGCATGCCTTGACAGGCCATGTCTGTATCTAGCTATAGTGCTATGTACCTAGATAAAGTGAGGGTAACGGTGATCGAGTTCCACCTGGACGGCAGGTCAGGCGTCGCGCCGTACATGCAGCTGATCCACCAGGTGCGGCAGGCGCTCCGGCTCGGCCTGCTGCGCAAGGGCGACCAGCTGCCGAAGGTCAAGGACGTGGCGGCCGGCCTGGCGCTCAACCCGAACACCGTGCTCAAGGCCTACCGGGAGCTGGAGTACGAGGGACTGGTGGCGGCCCGGCCCGGGATCGGGACGTTCGTGACGGGGACGCTTGGCGGCGGCGAGTCGCTGGCCGCGCATGGGCCGCTGCGCCGCGAGCTCCAGCGCTGGCTGGCGAAGGCCCGCCGCGCGGGACTGGACGACGAGTCCATCGAGGCCCTGTTCGCCAGCACCTTTCGGTCCGCGGCTGAGGAGGACATAGCGTGACCGCGGTCATCGAAACCCAGGGGCTCGGCAAGCGCTACCGGCGGCTGTGGGCGCTGTCGGAGTGCACGCTGTCAGTCCCGGCAGGACACGTCGTCGGGCTGGTCGGCCCGAACGGTGCCGGGAAGTCCACCCTGCTGAACCTCGCCGCCGGGCTGCTCGCGCCGACGACGGGCACGATCCAGGTGCTCGGCGGCCCGCCCCCGGCCGGCCCCGCGGAACTGGCCAGGGTGGGGTTCCTGGCCCAGGACGCGCCCGTCTACGGCGGGCTGACCGTGACCGGGCACCTGACGCTCGGCGCGCGGCTCAACCCGGGCTGGGACGCGGAGTTCGCGCGCGGCCGGATCGACTGGCTGGGCCTTGATCCCGGTCAGAAGGCCGGCCAGCTGTCTGGCGGCCAGCGCGCGCAGCTCGCCCTGACCCTGGCTATCGGCAAGCGACCCGACCTGCTGATCCTTGACGAGCCGGTGGCCAGTCTCGATCCGCTGGCCCGCCGGGAGTTCCTCGAGGACCTGATGGAGGCCATCGCCGAGCGGGAGCTGTCGGTGGTGCTGTCCTCGCACCTGGTGGCGGACCTGGAACGGGTCTGCGACTACCTGATTGTGCTCGTCGGGTCCCGGGTGCGGGTCGCGGGGCCGGTCGACGAGCTGCTGGCCACCCATCACCTGCTGACCGGCCCGCGCCGTGATCCGGCCACGCTGCCCGCGGGGCAGCAAGTCATCTCCGCCAGTCATACCGACCGGCAGACCACGCTGCTGATCCGCACCAGCGAGCCGGTCCTCGACCCGGCGTGGACGGTCTCCGCGGTCGCCCTGGAGGACTTGGTGCTGGCGTACATGAGGCAGGCGGCCGGAGGCGGCAGGCGCCGCGTTGCCGGTAACCAGCTGGAGGTGGGGCAATGACGTGGCTCACGTGGCGGCAGTTCCGCCCGCAGGCTGTCTCCGCGCTGGCGGCGCTGGCGGTGTTCGCGATCCTGCTCGGAGCCACCGGGCCGCACCTGGCCAGCATGTACCGCGGCAGCGGCATCGCCGGCTGCCGGAGCGGCGCCTGCGGGCAGCTGGCCGCCAACTTCCTCTTGGCGCTGAGCGGCGCCTACACGGTCGTGTTCATGCTCGGGATCGCCGCCGTCATCCTGGCGCCCGCCGTCATCGGGGTCTTCTGGGGGGCGCCGCTGGTCGCCCGCGAGTTCGAGACCGGGACGTTCCGGCTGGCCTGGATCCAGAGCATCACCCGCTCCCGGTGGATGGCCGTCAAGCTCGCGGTGCTAGGCCTGGCCTCGATCGCGGTCACCGAAGGTCTCAGCCTGCTGTACGGCTGGTGGGCGGCGCCGATCGGCCAGGCCGCCCGGCTCGCCCCCGGCAGCAATTTCCCGCTCGGCATGAGCCCGTTCGGCCTGCTCGCTTTCGACGCCCACGGCATCGTGCCGGTCGGCTACGCGGCGTTCGGCTTCACCCTGGGCGTCGCCGCCGGGGTCCTGATCCGGCGCGCGCTGCCCGCCATGGCGGTCACGCTGGTCATCTTCGCCGCCGTTCAGGTGGCCGTGCCGCTGGCGGTCCGCCCGAACCTGTTCCCGGCCGAGCGCGCCACCCAGTCGCTGACCGCGAACTTCAGCGGTCAGCAGCAAGTGGGCCGTGGCGGGGCGTTCTCGCTCGGCATCGACCGCCTGGACAGCCAGCCCGGCGCGTGGATCTTCTCCAGCCAGGCCGTGAACGCCGCCGGGCAGCCGGTCAGCGTCATGCCGGCCGCCTGCGTCAACCCGTCTGCCGGTGATTCGATGCCGTGCCTGGCCAGCCACGGCATCGTGGTCGCCGTCACCTACCAGCCCACCAGCCGTTACTGGCCCATCCAGTGGACCGAAACCGGGATCTACCTCGCCCTCGCGGCGCTGCTGGCCGGATTCTGCTACTGGCGCGTCGGCCGCCGCCTGCCCTGACGCACTTGCCCGTCCCGACGCCCGCCGAATGTCGGTGGGCTCTGATGGAATGGTGATGTGACCGAAGCGGACGTCCGGACCGAGCGCGGGATGCGGATCACGTACACCCCCGGCCAGCTGGCGCGGCTGCTGCGGCTGCCGGAGCCGACGCAGGAGCAGGCCGCCGTGATCGGCGCGC
>NZ_JBARCR010000577.1:0-2757 GCF_049794275.1 Trebonia sp. | reverse complement strand
GCTGGCCTCGCTGGCGTGGGCGGTCTGGCACGCCTCGGCGGTTTCGCCGGCCTGGGCGGCCAGCGTGGTCCGGGCGTAGTGGCCGGCCTTGGCGGTCATTTCGTGACGGTGCTGGCTGGCCAGGGCGCTGGCCATGTCTGGATGCATGATGCTGACTCCTCTCGTTCGCTGGCGTCCGCCGTCACGACGCCGAACGCACTACTTACGATGTATCTCGTTTACGATGCCTGTCAAGATATATCTTGAGATTCCCCGGCCGGCTTCAGCCCGGAGAACTCGGTGAGCGGCGAGGTGAAGAGCGCCACCTCTACCGGCATCCCGCCGGCGGGCCGCTGCGACGGGTCGCGCTCCCTGCCCCGGTAGCGGTCGATGATCTCTTCGATCTCGCGGCCCACCTGGACCGTTTCTTCCGCCGTCAGGAACACGGCGCTCCTGTTCATCGACGTCGCGCGCTCCCAGCCGGGCAGCCGCTCGCGGCTGCCGAATACCCTTCTCGCGCGCTCCACCCAGCGCTCGAAGTAGACCGCGCCCAGCGCGCCGGCCGCGATCGCGGCCTGCGGGTTGTCCTGCTGCGTGGACGAGACCCAGATCGTGCGCCGGGTCCTGGTCCATGGCCGTTCCCTGCCGCGGCCGCCGCCCGCTTCCCGCGCGAAGCCGTACTTCGCGAGCGTCCGCAGGTGGAACGCGCAGTTCGCCGGCGACTCGCCGAGGATCTCGCTGGCCTGGGTGGCGGTCAGCGTCCCCGCGACGCCGAGCAGGTCGAGCAGCGCCATCCGAACCGGGTGCGCGAGCGCGCGCATGGCTTTCGGATCGGTGAGCTTGAGAGGCTCGTCCCAGGTGTCGGCCGGCCGCTCGGGACGCGGGTTTTCTTCGGAACTCATGTTTCGAAACACTACCTTCGAAAGAGTTCTTTTGACAAGTCCTTCGGAAGATTTGTTTCGAGAGATTGGCGGCCGGGATGACACGGGCGATTGCTAAGGGCGCACCGCGCTGCCATGCAACGATGGGGATATGCGGATCACTGACGTGGAATCGACCGATCTCTTCCAGGGCAGTGCGGTCCGGCCGCTGCAGGTCATCAGGGTCACCGTGGAGCCAGCGGGCGACAGCGACGCCGGCGCGCCGGGCACGCTGCGGATCGAGGGGGCCGGGACAGCCACCCCGGGTCCGTTCGGGATGACGCTTCCAGTGGCGGGGGAAAGCCGCAGCTATGAGGTGGCCGTCGCGGTGACCGGCTCCCCAGGCACCGAACTGCCGGTCACCGTCATCGCGGAGACGGCCGCAGCCCGCGTCGAGCAGGCCGCGCGGATCACCGTGGCCGAGCCGGGCTGGACCATGTGGATGGTCAGCCACTTCCACTACGACCCGGTGTGGTGGGGCACCCAGGGCCAGTTCACCGAGGCCCGGCTGGTGCTGCCCGACGAGGACGGCGAGCTGCCCGACACCAGGACCGCGTTCGACCTGGTGCGGCTGCACCTGGAGAAGGCGCGCCGGGACCCCGACTACAAGTTCGTGCTCGCCGAGCTCGACTACCTCAAGCCGCACTTCGACGCGTTCCCTCGCGACCGCGCGGCCATCCGCGGCCTGCTCGCTGACGGGCGTCTCGAGCTCGTCGGCGGCACTTACAACGAGCCGAACACGAACCTGACCAGCGCCGAGACCACAATCCGCAACGCGGTGTACGGGATGGGATTCCAGCGGGACGTGCTAGGCGCCGACCCGCGGTCGGCGTGGATGCTCGACGCGTTCGGGCACGATCCTGGGTTCCCCGGGCTGATGGCTTCCGCGGGGCTCACGTCGTCGTCCTGGGCGCGGGGGCCGTTCCACCAGTGGGGACCCGGCGACAACACCCGGATGCAGTTCCCCGCCGAGTTCGAGTGGCTCT
Source organism: Trebonia sp. (assembly GCF_049794275.1). Lineage (NCBI taxonomy): Bacteria > Bacillati > Actinomycetota > Actinomycetes > Streptosporangiales > Treboniaceae > Trebonia > Trebonia sp. Next base: position 872 of record NZ_JBARCR010000577.1, on the reverse strand, counting down.
CCCCCGACGGGTCCGGGCTGCTGACGGCGTACATGGCGAACCACTACGGCGCGGGCTGGACGCTGCACACCACGCCGGACCTTGAGGCGGCGCTGCGGGCGGCGCACGAGCAGTTCCTGACGCTGGCCGCGGTGGCCGCCACCAGGAACGTCATGCTGCCCGTCGGCTCGGACCACGTCATCCCGGCCCGGTGGGTGACCGACGTGCACCGGGAGTGGAACAGGCGGTACGTGTGGCCGCGGTTCGTCACCGCGATCCCCCGTGAGTTCTTCGACGCGGTGCGGGCGGAGGCTGGCGGCGCATCAGGGTCCGGGACGGGTGCCCGGTTCTGGATCATGCCGCAGACGCGGGACATGAACCCCGTCTACACCGGCAAGGACGTGTCCTACATCGACACCAAGCTGGCGCAGCGGGCCGGTGAGACCGTGGTCCTCGAGGCGGAACGGCTCGCGACGCTGGCCTGGCTGCGGGGGGCGCCGTACCCGGCCGAGTCGCTGGACAAGGCGTGGCGGCAGCTCGCCTACGGGGCGCACCACGACGCGATCACCGGCACCGAATCCGACCAGGTGTACCTGGACCTGCTCGCGGGCTGGCGCGAGGCGTGGCAGCGCGGCGACTCGGCGCGCCACGATGCAATCGATTTCATCGTTGGCGGCGCTGCCGGGGCCGATGACGGGGACGGGCGGGTCGTCACGGTGGTGAACGGGCTGGCCAGGGAGCGGGACGGGATGGTCACGGTGACCGTGCGCCCCGGCTCGCCACCCGCCGGCTGGCTGGAAGTACGCGACCCGGAGACCGGCGCCGCCGTGCCGGCGCTCGCCGAGGGGGTGCGGCGGCAGCCTGACGGCTCGCTCGCCGAGGTGACGCTGACG
>NZ_JBARCR010000576.1:0-1987 GCF_049794275.1 Trebonia sp. | reverse complement strand
CGTCCCGCTTGCCCTGGGCGGCCAGCGCGGCGACCGGGCGGCCCGCTCGCGGCTTATCAGGCCGTCCCAGGCGGGCATCGCGGCAATCCTCGCCCTCGCGGCCGCCCTGGTTTTCCTGCTGGTCACGCAGGTCACCACCCGGCAAGAGCTGCGGCAGTCCCAGTCGGCCAACCACGCGATCGCCGCGGTGCTCGCCGCACCCGACGCGCGCATCGAGACGATGCCCGCCACCGTGGGCGGCAGCGTCACCGCGGTGCTGTCCGTCCGGCAGCACGAGGCGGTCGTCACTGCCGTCGGGCTGCCCACCCCGGCGGGCAGCCGGATCTACCAGCTCTGGGTAATGAGTCCCGCCGGTGCCCGGTCGGCCGGCCAGCTTCCCGCCAGCCACGCGGGCTCGACCTCGCTCGTACTGGCCGTGGAGGTGGAGCCGGGCGACCGTCTTGGCGTCACTGTCGAGCCGGCGGGCGGCACTGCCCAGCCCACCACGACGCCCGTCGTAGTGATGCCGGTGCCCGTCGTCGAGTAGCGGAGGCTCGGGAGTCGCAACCGTACGTTCTGGATAAAGAGCTTTTTCCCGAACGGACCGTTGATGGCTCCGAGCCGTTCGCAGTCTCCCCGGTCGTGGGCACCACCAACTCGAACGTCGAGCCGCGGCCGACGCCGCTGGTGACCCGGACCGAGCCGTGGTGCGCCTCGGCGATCGCCGCCACGACCGGCAGGCCCAGCCCGAAACCGCCGCTCTCGCGGCTGCGGTAGGGGGTCGCGCGCGAGAACCGGCTGAAGATCCTGGCCAGGTCCTCTTCGGGGATGCCGCAGCCGGAGTCGGTCACGGCGAGCACCGCCTGGCCGCCCTCGACCCACGCGCTGAGCTCAATGAGGTCGTCGGCCTCCGTGTGCGCGACGGCGTTCTCCACCAGGGCGTCCATCGCCACCGCGAGCCGGTCGTGATCGCCGAGGATGGTCGCCTCGGCCACTTCCCCCAGCCGCCAGCGGCGCGGCGTGTAGCCCCACCTGCTGAGCGCTTCCATCACCACCGTGTCGACCGCCACCGGCGCCAGGTGGAGGAAGCCAGGGGTGCCCGCCGACGTCAGCAGCAGCAGCCGGGCCGCCAGCCGCCGCATCCGGCCGAGCTCGCCCACGATCACCCGGGCGTCTTCGGCGACCAGCTGGTCGGTGACGGCCTGCTCGATCAGCTCAGCGTGGCCCAGCGCCACCGTGATCGGCGTCCCCAGCTCGTGGGCGGCGTCCAGCAGGAACAGCCGCTGCTGTTCCAGCAGCCGCAGGTTCTCCTGGGAAACCCGCTGCACCTCTTCCATCGCCGCGAGCCGCCCCTCGACCGCCGACACCCGCCGCCTGCCGTGCCAGACCATGACCAGGAACATCAGCGCGATCAGCGGGACCTCGGCCAGGTAGTCCGCGTCCTGCTGACCGTTGATGACCTCGACCCCGATGATCGCCCCGGTCGCGAGCGTCACCACGGTCAGCGTCAGGATGGCGGGCTGCAGCCGCCACAGCCGGAAGCCGTAGATCACCGTCAGGCTCACCCAGATGGCCAGGAACGGCACCGTCCCCCACTGCGGGACGAGCTTCATCACCGTCAGGTTCGCCACGACGAACGCCACCCAGATGAGGTCCCACCGCGACGACCGCGCCCACCGCAGCGCGCCGCGCAGCCTCGCCGCCAGGCCCTGCCCCCATTCCCGCATCCCGACCCTCCAGCTCCTGTCCCGCGCCAGGCTTGCGCGAATAATCAGCTACTCCACGGTATGAGCCGGCCGGGTCCGGCACCAGCAACTTCAGGTTACGACCATCGCTTCTTTCCCTGTCCGGTCAGCTCGACGAGCCGAGCTGGACCGGCACGCTGATCACCTGGGTCTGCTGCCACGCGCCGGCCGGGGTCAGCCGGAAGACGGTGAGCGCGCTGCCGCCGGACACGGCCAGCGCGTCGAGCGCGCCTCCCGGCCCTGGCGCCAGCACGGCGGTGCCG
>NZ_JBARCR010000575.1:0-2047 GCF_049794275.1 Trebonia sp. | reverse complement strand
GGCCCGACGGAGCGCGGGCCGACTACGAGAACGCGATCAAGCTGCTCGGCGGGCTCATCCGCTACGCGATCGACGCACTCGTCGTCGACGGCGACATGGTGGCGGCCGCCTGGACCGGCAGGCTGCCCAGCGGCGCCGAGATGAAAGGACTGAGCCTGTACCGGGTTACCGGGGGCCTGCTCAGGTCCACGCGGCACGCGCTGATCGGGGAGCTGCCCGTGTGACTGCAGGCTGCCGATGAAAACAACGACCTGAGGAATGCTTCGCGGGCCCGAGGGTAGCTCGTGGCGACATTCAGATGTCTAAGCCGTGAACACGGCGAGGCTAGGAGGTCGCTAATGGCGTCGGAAGCTAGCGCCACAAAGCCGGAACGGAATGTCCTGGAGGACCTGGACTCACGGATACCAACGAACTTCTACTGGTATCTAGCGGTGCTGGCCTGCATCGGCGGGTTCCTGTTCGGCTACGACACGTCCAACATCGGCTCGGCGCTGGCCTTCATCCCGTATCACCTGTCCAGCTTCGCGACCGGCTACCTCGTGGCCGGGGCGTCCCTTGGCGCGGCGGCGGGAGCGCTGGTGGCCGGGCCGCTGACGGACCACTTCGGGCGGAAGGCCCTGCTGATCAGCGACGCCGCCATCTACGCCATCGGCTCGATCTTGTCCGCGGTCACGATAAACGCGGGCATGCTGCTCGCGTCCCGGACGCTCATCGGACTCGCGATCGGCGCCGACTCCGCGATCGCCACCGCCTACATCGCGGAGTTCGCGCCGCGCAGCCGGCGCGGCCAGCTGAGCATCATCCAGCAGTGGATGATCACCGTCGGGATCCTGGTCTCTTATCTCGTCGCGGTGATCATCCTCAAGGCCGCGCCACTCAGTGCGAGCGGCGCCGACTGGCGGCTCATCCTCGGCCTGGGCGGGGTCCCGGCCCTGATCGCGGTGGCGCTGCGATCCCATATGCCCGAGTCACCGCGCTGGCTGATGCTGCACGGCCGTTACGACGATACGAGGAAGGCCTTTGGCCGCCTGGGGATGGACGTCACCGTAGACGAGGTGCGCCACGCGGCGGACGAACTCGCCGGGCTTGAGCGGCAACGGCAACGGAAGACCCAGTGGACCAGGGGCGTGCGGCGGGCGCTGATCATCGTGTGCGTCTTCTTCATCTTCCAGCAGATCACCGGGATCAACGTCCCCTTCTACTACGGCCCGACGATCCTGTCGTCGTTCTTCCAGAGCGGGGGGCACGACGCGGTCAGCGCCGCGGTCGCCGGAGTCGAGGTCACGGCGATCCTTGGCGCGGTCAACGTCGTCGCGACGTACTTCGCCTTCCGGTGGATCGACAAGGTGGGCCGCCGCCCGCTGGCCATCTTCGGCTACATGGGCATGACGGTGTTCATCCTGGTGGCGGCGGCCGGGGTGGCGTTCCTGACCGACATCCCGAAGACCGTGGTGGTCATGGTCGGGTTCTCCTTCTTCATCACCTCGTTCGCGATCGGCGTTGGCGGGACGGGCTGGCTGATCCAGGGCGAGGTCTTCCCGACCGCGGTCAGGGGCCGGGCGGCGGCCATCGCCGCCTGCGTCGACTGGCTGGCCAACTACGCGCTCATCGAGGCGTTCCCTGTCTGGCACAACGCCATCGGGCTCGCGTGGGTCATGGTGTGCTTCGCCGTGCTCTGCGTCCTGGCCATCGGGTTCGTTTACCGGTTCCTGCCGGAGACCAAGGGGCTGTCGGTTGAGCAGGCCGTGCACGTCTTCGAGCGGGAGGCGGAGGAATCCAGTCTGCCTGTCTAGGGCTCGATGGCACCTAATAGGATTGCTGCAATGCGGGAACCGATCGTGATCATCGGCGGCGGCATGGCCGGAGGCAATGCCGCCGCCACGCTCAGGGACGAGGGCTTCTCAGGACCGGTCGTGCTGCTCAGCAGGGAACCGAATGTCCCGTTCGGACGTCCCCCGCTGTCCAAGACCTACCTGCGCTCGGAGGAAGACCTCGCGGGCTGGTACGTCCGGCCGGCCGGCTGGTACGCCGAGCACGATGTCGAGCT
>NZ_JBARCR010000574.1:0-3189 GCF_049794275.1 Trebonia sp. | reverse complement strand
GAAGGACGGCAGGCTCGCGATCGCGACGAAGTACCCGGGACGGGCCGCGCGCTCGATGCCGTACAGCATGGACGCCGGCCCGTACAGCGTGGTGTCGAAGCTGATCACGCCAAGCACGTTGGTCTTGCCGGTGACGAGGGTGCGGGCCGCGATGTTCGGCCGGTACCCGAGGTCTCGGATGGCCGCCAGGACGCTGGCCTTGGTCGCCGCGCTCACATTGGGATGGCCGTTCAGTACCCGGGAGACGGTCTGATGTGAGACGCCGGCCAGCCGAGCTACGTCGGCCATCACCGGCCGCGGCATCTCGTGCCGCGGCATCTCGCGTTCTGTCGATGCCGACACGGTGCCTCCCCTTCAGCCCCCGCCAGCACCCCGGTGTCGCGGCCTTGAATTCAGCAACTAACTGAGACTATAAGCCAGGCCGCGCAGATCAGCGATTCCGTCTCACGGGACGATGAGGACTTTCAGGCCGACGCGGCGCTGGGCGGTGGCGAACGCGGTCACCGCCTCGTCCAGGTCGGCCCGGCGCGAGACGAGCGGGTCCAGGGCTACCGCGCCGCGGGCGGCGAGGCCGATGGCGCGCGGATAGACGTCGTTCATCCGCCGCACCATGGCTATGGTGAGCCCCTTGCGCCTGGCGAGCGAGGCAGGGAACGTCGTGACGTCGTGATCGGGAATGCCGGCGAGGACCACCCGGCCGCCCGGCCGAACCGATTGCATCGCGAGCCGCACCGCGTCGTCGGTGCCCGCCACTTCGAACGCCACATCGGCGCCGTACCCCGTCAGGTCGGCGTCCGGCTCTGCCACCTCGTCCGCCCCGTAGCCGGCGGCCGCCTCGCGGCGGTGCGACAGCGGCTCGACCGCCGTGACGGGGCCGGAGCCGTCGACGCGGAGCACCTGGAGGAGCAGCAGGCCGATCGGCCCGCAGCCGACCACCGTCACCCGCCCGCCGAACGGCACGTGCCCGAGGTCCATCGCGTGCAGCGCAACGCCCAGCGGCTCGAGCAGCGCTCCAGCGTCGTCGCTGACCTGATCGGGCAGTGGGTGCAGCAGCCGCGCCGGCCAGCGCAGCTGCTCGCGCAGCATGCCGTCGGTCTCGCCGTGCCCGGCGAACCTGACGTTGTAGCACAGGTTCCGGTAGCCGTCGTGGCACGCCCGGCACGCCTCGCACGGAATCGCCGGGTCGATCGCGACCCGCTCGCCGCGGCGCGGCCCGGCCGCGATCACTCCCGCGCCCTCATGCCCGAGCACCAGCGGGCGGGACAGCTTCGCGTCGCCGATAGCGCCCTCGGTCCACCAGTGCAGGTCCGAGCCGCAGATCCCGACGGCGGTGACCCGGACCAGGGCCTCGTCGTCCTCGTGAGGGCGCACGGGCGCGGTCCGGGCCGGCTCCGGCTCGTCCCCGACCCTGATGTCCCCGGTTCCGTACAGCCTGGCGACCCGCACGCTCGCCCCTTCCGAGAAATCGAAACTTTCGCAGCATTCCTCAGCGTATCGGACATTGGGCAATGGGTGAACGCCTGCAACTAAATCGCCAGTAACGGCACATCGAGCACGATAAATACTCAACATTCCCAAGAATCGTACCTATTGACACGTTTTCTTTGTGCGCCTACGGTGCCATTATCCGATAGCCGTGAGCCGAAAGTTTCGAATTTGTCCGAAATATTTCGGCTGATAGGAGTCAGCAATGAGACGACGCAGTCTTCTCGCGATGGGCGCCGCGGGCGGCGCGGCGGCCGTGCTCGGCACCGGCGCCTCAGCCCTGGCGTCACCGGCCGCCGCCGGGCTGGCCGTCAGGCCCAGCGCGAATCCAGGAACCAGCCCCACCTCCCTGCGGGCGCTCGCCGCGAAGATCGGCCTCAGGTTCGGCACCGCGCTCATCCCGCAGGACATTGAGACACCCGCGTGGGCGGCCATCGCCGCGAGTCAGTTCTCCGTGGTCACCCCCGGCAACGGAATGAAGTGGCAGATCGTCGAGCCGACCCAGGGCGTCTACGACTGGTCGCAGGCCGACCAGCTCGTGGCCTTCGCGCGCGCGAACGGCCAGCTGGTCCGCGGCCACACGCTGCTGTGGCACAACCAGCTGCCCACCTGGCTGACCACGGGCGTCGCCAACGGCACGATCACCAACGCCCAGCTGAAGCAGCTTCTGCACAACCACATCCAGGTCGAGGTGTCGCGCTACCGCGGCAGGATCTGGCAATGGGACGTGGCCAACGAGTTCTTCCTTGACGCCAATCCGTCCGGCATCGACCCGAACAACTTCTGGATTTCGCATCTCGGCCCGGACATCATTCCGCAGGCATTCCGCTGGGCGCACGCGGCGGACCCTGGCGCGCTGCTCTTCTATAACGACTACAACATCACCGGCGAGGACGGCACGAACGCCAAGAGCGACGCGGTCTACGCGTGGCTCAAGCAGATGCTGTCCGAAGGCGTCCCGATCATGGGCGTGGGGAGCCAGGGACACCTGGACACCCAGTACGGCTTCAGCCCGCAGCTCTTCCAGCAGGACCTGGAGCGGTACGCGAGCCTGGGCCTGAAGGTCGCGATCACCGAGGCCGACGTCCGCACGTTCGTGAACAACGCGACGGATCAGGTGCCGACGGACCACCTGGCGGTGTTCGCCCAGCCGTACGAGTTCTCCGGGATGCTCAAGGCCGCGCTCGCGGTGCCGCAGGTCATCTCCTTCACGATCTGGGGATTCACCGACGCCGACTCCTGGGTGCCCGGCACCTTCGCCGGCGAGGGGTACGCCACGATCTACGACGTGAACCAGCAGCCGAAGCCCGCCTACTACGAGCTCCAGGCGGACCTGGAACTAGGCGCCTTCGGCGCCCCGCGCCGCGTCCCCACCCCGATGCCGCAGCCCTAACCGGGGATTCCAATTATCGTGGGGACTTTGCCCTCGTTTTCCGGGGCGAAGTCCCCACGATCTTTTGCTCAGACCCAGTTTCTTGCTGTTATCGCCGCGAGGGTGAGCCCGTAGATGACATAGGGCGCAAACGTCACCTCAGAATCGGGGCAAAAGCGACATAAAACGGGAGGATTGCGCCCTATGTGCAGACCGGTTCTCGCAGCGATGGCGTTTCTTGCTGTTATCTGGCGCGCAGGCATGGGAGTGGCGCGCGTGGGGCGTGAGGGTGGCACGGGCGGCAAGGCGGGGCATCGGCCGCGGGGTAGCAG
>NZ_JBARCR010000573.1:0-1808 GCF_049794275.1 Trebonia sp. | reverse complement strand
CCACTGTCTCCCACCACATGAAACAGCTCACAGAAGCTGGGCTCGTCACCCGTGAGCAGCGCGGCAAATGGGCCTACTACCGGGTCGTCTCCGGGGCCCTGCTGGCGCTGAGCGATACCCTGCGCGCCCCGGCAGCCTGAAAACCGCTCACCGCGCGGGATCCCGGGTTAGCAGCAAGGCCGGTTAGTTAAGCGAGTTGCGTGGCTGTCAAGGTGTGTTGGTTGGTGCGGTGGCAGCGGGACTCCGGTAAGTGAGGTTTGTCCGCCAAAGACATGCCTCGTCACCAGGAGCCCCGCCATGGATCAGTCTGTCATTTCCCGTGCCGTGTCGGTGGCCGGAGGCCGGTTCGCGCCGGGGCACCTGGGCGAGCTGACACAGCAGGTGCCGTTCGAGATGGTCGACGCGGTGCTGGAGGAAACGTGCCGGACCCAGCGGCGGGTGCGGGCCCTGCCCTCCCGGGTCGTGGTGTACCTGTTGCTGGCGGGGTGCCTGTTCGCCGAGCTGGGCTACACCCAGGTCTGGCACCGCGTGGCCGCGGGGCTGGGCGGGCTGCCCGCGGCGGTCCCGACCGCGTCCGCGATGACCCAGGCCCGGCGGAGGCTCGGCCCGGCTCCGCTGCGCGAGCTGTTCTTCCTGCTGCGCGGCCCGGCCACGGGCGGGGCGCGGTGGCGGGGACTGCTGGTCTGCGCGATCGACGGCACGATCATGACCGTTGCCGACAGCGAGGCGAACCTGGCCGTCTACTCCAGGCAGCGCGGCGGCAAGAACGGCCCCTCCGGCTACCCGATGCTGCGGCTGCTGGTCCTGGTCAGCTGCGGCACCCGCACCGTCATCGACGCCGTGTTCAGCCCCGTGTCCAAGGGCGAGACCACCTGCGCCCCGGCACTGCTCGCCAGCCTGCACGCGGGCATGATCCTGCTCGCCGACCGGAACTTCGGCGCCGGGCTCCTGGCCGCGCAGATCGCGGGAACCAGGGCCGACTTCCTGATCCGGGTCCGCAGCGGGAACTGCTCCCCGAAGCTTCCGGTCCTGAGCCGCTGCGGCGACGGGTCCTGGCTGTCGCGCTTCGGCGGCATCCCCGTCCGGGTCATCGACGCCGAGATCACCGTCACCACCAGCACCGGGCACGCCACGAGCGGCTGCCGGCTGATCACCACCCTCCTCGACCCGGCCCGCTACCCCGCCCCCGAGATCGCCGCTCTTTACCGCGAGCGCTGGGAGGTCGAGAGCGCCTACTTCGAGCTCAAGTCCACCATCCTCGGCGGCCGGGTCCTGCGCGCCCGCACCCCCGGCGGCATCGACCAGGAGGTCTACGCCCTGCTGGTCACCTACCAGGTGCTGCGCACCGCCATCGCCGACGCCGCTGGCACCGTCCCGGGCACCGACCCCGACCGCGCCAGCTTCACCGTCGCCCTGAACGCCGCCCGTGACCAGGTCATCCTCGCCGCCGGCGTCCTCGCCGGCCCAACTGCCGACCTGACCGGGACAATCGGCCGGCTCGTCCTGGCCAGCCTGATGCCCGGCAGGCGGCTGCGCATCAGCCCCCGCGTCGTCAAGCGCGCCATGTCCAGGTACAACGCCCGAGGCAAAGTCGACCGCGCAACCCGCAAGCCCACCATCGCCATCACCATCCTCGACGCTCCCTTGACACCCGGCGACGAACCTTAACTAACCGGCCTTGGGGTTAGCGGGCCGCCGATCTCGATGACAACGCGGAACTGGTCGGGCTTCAAGATGACGACCGTCAAGCCGACCGGGTCGCCGGTGGTGTCGTCGTCGAACCTGATCGTCACCGAGAAGGCGGACTG
>NZ_JBARCR010000572.1:0-1957 GCF_049794275.1 Trebonia sp. | reverse complement strand
GGCCGCGACCGCGCGCACCGAGGGATGGCCGGCCGCCCGCAGCGCGGCGCGCGCGCCCATCGAGTGCCCGACCAGCGTCACGGGGACCGTACTGCCGTACCGGGCCCGGATGCCGTCGAGGACGGCGACGAGATCGCCCACCGGTGATGCCGCGTCCTCATTCCAGCCGCGAACCGTGAACCGCGGCCGCAGCACCCGGATCTCAGCGTCGGAGAGCGCGTTCCCGATCGCCCGCGCGATCGGGACCATGCGCAGCACGGCGGGCTGGACGGCCGTGGTCGGCTTGGTGCTCACCTCCTGGCCGCCGTGGGCTACCACGACGATGCCCTTCAGCGGCACACCCGTGACGGCTTCAGGAGGGGACGCGGTCTCGCTCATGGCACTCAATCAGGATAAGAGGCGGAGACGGGAATCGAACCCGTGTACAGGGCTTTGCAGGCCCTTGCCTAAGCCACTCGGCCACTCCGCCGCAGGAGCGAGCTTCGCCGGCGGCCAACCAGAGCCGCATAGCCGCGCCTCCGAGCGGACGACGGGATTCGAACCCGCGACCCTCACCTTGGCAAGGTGATGCTCTACCAGCTGAGCCACGTCCGCACTCGCACTGGATCTCTCCGGCGCGCGTAGAGAACTGTAGCCGATCCTGCCGAGTACACCAACTCGGATCCAGGGGTTCGGCCGAAAATCACGCCACTCCTGTCTCACCGGGCAAGCCCGAGGCGCTCGGCGCGCCGGAATGCCTCCCGGATACGCCCAGCGACCCGCGCCGGGTCGCTGAACAGTTCCTGCCAGGTGACGTGGACGACCTCGAAGCCCGCCTCCAGCAGCAGCCGGTCCCGGCGGCGCTCGGCGATGGCCCGCTCGCCGCTGTCGTACTTGAGCAGGCCGTCCGTCTCGGCGACGACACCGTAGCGGCGCCAGAAGAAGTCCACCCGCGCGATCATGGTGCGGTCGCGCCCGGTGATGTGCACCTGAAGCTCCGGCGGCGGCAGGCCGTGGTCGCGGAAGAGTACCCGCGCGCAGGACTCGAGCACCGACTCGGCGAGCCCGTCGGCGAAGTCGATCACCTGCCTGGCCCGGCTGGTCCCCGGCCATCGCTCGCAGCCGGCCAGCACTCGCCGGAGCTCGCTCTTCGACGCGTGCCGCTCGTAAAGCGCGGCATCCGCGACCACGACGCCCTCCATGAAGGTGGTGGTGCGCGCGATGTCGGCAACGGTCCGGGCCGCGGTAGTCACCGGAACCCCGTAGCGCTTCGTCACCTGCTGGTCCGGCAGTTCGGCGGCATGGCAGATGACGCCGGCATCCTGGCGGTACCGTCCCGCCCGGGTTCCTGGCGGAACCGTCAGCGTGACTGTCCCGGGTGGCTGCTTCAGCAGTCTCAGCCCGTGCAACAGCGCGGCCGAGTGGTGGCTAGCGGTACCGCCATGCCTCCTGGTGGCCATGGTCGCGGCCACCTCGAGCGCGTGCCGCAGCCCGGGATCCGAAGCGGCTCTGGCGAGGACGCTGCTGGTGGCGTAGGCACCGTGCCGTACCTTCACGAGCTGCCCGGAGCTAACCAGCGAGTGCAGCTGTCTCGTAGAGATACCCGCGGCCCGCCAGGTCGCGAGCGTGCCGACGTCTACCTTACTCAAAGTGTCGGCAACATCACGAGAAGTCATGATTAATGATGCCTTACCAGGCGCCTGCCGACATAGGGCGAGAAATGAACGCCTCATGTCCGATTTGTGGCGATATTTAGGTAACGTTCTCGCCCTAAGTGCTGGAGGGGGAGCGGGGCACAGGCACCACGGGCCCGTTCGGGCAAAGGAATCCCGGCCCGCGACGGGGGAACCGGGCCGGGAAGCTGAGATTTCCTGGTGTTAGGACGCCTGGCGAAGCAGGTCGGTGAGCTCGGCCTCGACGTTGACGTGGTCGCTCTCCTCGCCGGCCACCACGATCTGGTAGGTCTTGCGCAGGAAGT
>NZ_JBARCR010000571.1:0-10079 GCF_049794275.1 Trebonia sp. | reverse complement strand
CATCGGTGGCCGAGGTCGAGGACTACGTCCGGGTGGACGTGGTCAGCGAATCACAAGACCTGGTTGCGGGGAACGCGGTCAACGACGTGATCCACCTCGTCGCCGAACTGATCGAGAACGCCACGGCGTTCTCACCGCCCAATACGCGGATCGAGGTCAGGGCCGACCGGGTAGGTGTCGGCCTCGTCGCTGAGATCGAGGACCGGGGTCTGGGCCTGGGCGCCGACGACATCGACGACATCAACCGACGCCTCGCCAGCCCGCCAGAGTTCGACCTCGCCGACAGCGAGCAGCTCGGCCTGTTCGTGGTCGGCCGACTGGCGGCCAGGCACCACATCAAGGTCTCGCTCCGCCCGTCCCCATACGGGGGCATCACGGCCGTTGTTCTGCTGCCATTCGGCGTGATCGTGCGGGAGGAAGACGCCAGCCTGACAGATGATCCACGCGATTGGCCGACCGCCGCCGCTGCTGCACAGGATGTCCGGCCCTCGGACGCGCTCGAGCACCTGATGACGGGCGCGAGCGCCCGTGGAGGGGAACGGCAACAGCCCGAGGGTCGCAGGATCTCCCCGCACCCAGCAGGGGAGCTGGAGCAGACCGCGCCAGAGGAAAGGGCGGCCCTGCCGTCGCCTCCCGCGGCACCATGGGCCGCACCGCCTGCCTGGGACGCCAGCCCGATGACTCCCTGGCCCGAGGCCTTGAAGCCTGCGGCCACCCGGCGGGCAGAGCCGCCAGAAGGGCTGTCCGTGGACAGCGGTGCCGACCAGCCTCGCATTCCCTTGTCACCCTCGCCTGCCGGCGCCGGACGGCCAAGCCCCGTGTCGTCGGGCAGCCACCTCGGTATGCCCGTACGGGTTCCGCAGGCCAGCCTGGCCCCGCAGTTGCGCGGCCGCCCCCAGTTCGGTTGGTGGACCACGGCGCCCGAGGAACCCGAGGTCGATGAGCGACCGCCGGAGGTGACCGGGAACATGATGGCGTTGATGCAGCAAGGATGGCAGCGCGGGCGAGTGGACGACCTTGAGGACCCCGAGGGTGCCCCGAGCAACGGAACTGACTGATAGTGAGGCTGAGCAATGGCACAGACCGACGCGACCGGACAGCTGAGCTGGCTGCTGGACAACCTGGTTAATCAAGTCGAGCACGTCGAGCAGGCAGTCATCTTGTCCACGGACGGCCTGGTTGTGGCGTCATCACGGACTCTGGCTCGTGAAGACGGCGAACATCTCTCGGCCCTAGCCTGCGGCCTGCAGAGCCTGGCCCAGGGAGCAGGACTGCATTTTCGCGACGGCAACGTACGCCAGATCATCATCGAGTTGGACAAAGCGTTCCTGCTCATCATCGCTGCCGGCAACGGGACGTGCCTGGCTGTGCGGACCTCCGCGGACCCGAATGTAGGCGTGATCGCCTACGAGATGGCAATGCTCGTGCGGCGCATGGGCAAGTATCTCGCCGCCGAGCCGAGATTTCGTGACGACGAAATGGCCGAGTGACCTCCCGCGACGGCTTCGGGGATCGCTGGCTCGACCGGGAAGCCGGGCCAGTGGTCCGGCCGTATGCCGTGACCAAGGGACGGACACAACCAAGGGGCGGGCAACCGTTCGGCTTGATCGACGTGGTCTTCGCGACAGGCGAGCGGCCGCCGGCGCACTTCCGGCCCGGACCCGAACACAGGCGGATCCTCAGCCTCTGTCGCCGCCCGACCCCGATCGCCGACGTGATCTTCGAGGTCGACCTTCCTATCGGGGTGGTGCGTGTTCTGCTCGGCGACCTCGCCGGAGAAGGGATGATCCGGGTTATCTTCACGCAGAGCGAGCCGGGAACTGAACAACGCCTGTTGAGGATGGTGCTCGATGGACTCGAATCGCTCTGATGACGCGCCGGACGAGGCGTGGGTGCCGTCCACTGCCAAGATCCTCATCGCCGGGGGTTTCGGCGTAGGAAAGACAACCCTAGTCGGTGCGATCAGTGAAGTCAGGCCGCTGCGCACCGAGGAACCGATGAGCGACCGCAGCGTCGGCGTCGACGACGTCAAGGGCGTGGTTGGCAAGACCACCACGACGGTGGCCATGGACTTCGGCCGGATCAGCTTCCAGTCCGGCCTCGTGCTCTACCTGTTCGGCATGCCTGGCCAGGGGCGCTTCTGGTTCATGTGGGACGATCTAGCTATCGGCGCCATCGGAGCGGTGGTTATGGCCGATGCGCGGCGCATCGCAGACAGTTTCGCTTCGATCGACTACTTCGAGCGGAAGGGAACGCCCTTCGCCATCGCCGTCAACTGCTTCGATGAAGCCCCCCGGTTCGAGCCGGACGACATCAGGATCGCGCTGAGCCTGAGGCCCTGGGTGCCCGTCGTGATGTGCGACGCGCGGCAGCGGGAGTCCGTCAAGAAGGTTCTTGTCTGTCTGGTCAAGTACGTCATGACCGTCAGCGGCAGAGCTGACGGTATCCGCATTACCTAGATAATCGCCATTATCCCGAACGTAGGGTGGATGACTGCGCTCGCCAACGACTCTCCGGCCGGTCTTAAGCCGATAGCCCGCGTGATGTCGAGTTCGACCTGCTGGTTTACGTCTGGGACCCGCGCGTAGGGTTCGGACATGGAGGCACGGACGGAAGTGGGCGGCGTCCGGCTGGCTGAGCTGATGGGAGCCCTGTCCTACGCGGCCGATCTTGGGTTGGGCCAGCCGATCGAGCATTGCATGCGGCAGACGGTAATCGCGCTGCGGCTAGCCGATCGCCTCGGTGCCGACGCTGGGGAGCGCGAAGCGACTTACTACGTCGGCATGCTGATGAACGCCCATTGTCATGCTGACGCGACGGAACAGGCCCGCTGGTTCGGCGACGCCATCGCCTTCAAAGGCGATGGCGTCGAGGTGCTGGGCATGAACACGGCCCAGACGATCGGCTTGCTGTTGCGCACGCTCGCCTCGCACGGCACTGCCGTGGATCGCGCCAAGCGGCTTGCGAGCTTCCCCGGTGCCGGCTTCAAGCAAATGGAGACCTTCCTGACCACGCACTCGACACTCGGTGCGCAGTTCGCTGAACGGGTCGGCTTCGACGCCCTCGTCTCGCTGGCGATCGGGCAGGCCTACGAGCAGTGGGACGGCAAGGGGCAACCGCTCCATCTGCGCGGTGACCAGATCTGCTTTCCTGCACGTGTCGTGCAGTTCGCTGGTCCGGCGGAGACGTTCCATCGACGGCATGGCCTGCACGCGGCGGTGGCAATGGGGCACCGGGGACGCGGCCGCCGGTTCGCGCCTGAGGTCGTGGACGCGTTCGGCGCGCACGCCGCGGAGATTCTGGACGACATCGACGAGGCCGGCTCCTGGGCCGCGCTGCTGGCCGCCGAGCCAGGGTTGGTACGCCGCGTGCCGGCTACCGAGTTGGACGCTGTGCTGGTTGCGATCGCCGACATGATCGACCTGAAGAGCCCGTACCTGGCCGGTCATTCGCGGGGAGTGGCGAACCTCGCGGCCGAAGCCGCACGAGACAGCGGGTTCGCCGACGAGGAGGTGTCGACGCTGCGCCGGGCTGGGCTGCTACATGACCTGGGCCGACTCGGCGTGTCGTCGGGCATCTGGGACAAGCCCGGCCCGCTCACCGAGACAGAGTTCGAACGGGTCCGCCTCCATCCGTATCTCACCGATCGGATGCTGGCGCGAATCCCGGCGCTGAGCCGGATCCGGGAGATCGCGGCGCGCCACCACGAGCGGCTGGACGGCTCGGGTTATCCGCGCGGGCTCACCGCAGCATTGCTCACCCCGCCTGACCTTCTGCTCGCCGCAGCCGACGTCTACCACGCGCTTTCCGAGCCGCGCCCGCACCGCCCTCCGCTCGACGCCGGCCATGCCGCCGACGAACTACGCGACCAAGTGCGCCGCGGGCTGCTGGACAGGGAGGCAGCGAACGCGGTGCTGCGCGCCGCTGGGCATCGCGCACCGGCGCGCCAAGGCTGGCCGGGCGGCCTCACCGGCCGCGAGGTGGAGGTGCTGCGGTTGCTCGCCCGCGGTCATCCGAACAAGCAGATCGCACAGCGCCTCGCGGTCAGCCCGAAGACAGTCTCCAACCATGTCGAGCACATCTACGCGAAGCTCCACGTATCCAGCCGCGCCGCGGCAACACTATTCGCGACCCAGCACGGCCTGATGGGGACCTACGAGTCAGGGGGGTAAACGCCTCATGTGCTGGACCCCGGGCAACTGTAGCGTCTGACCCAGGATGTTGACCGAGCCAGTGGCCTGGCAGAGATGAAGGCTCGCACCGGGACGACGTGGGGCGCGGTCGACCGGAAGGAGCATCGATGATCTCATCGACATTGGATGTGGACTGGGAACTGCGGGAGACCGGTCCGACCGAGGCACGGCACGGCGTGCTGCTGCTCCCCGGCGGCGCCTGCTCGGCGGCCTTCTACAACGAGCTGGCTGCCGAGCCTGTACTGGGCGATCTCCGGCTCGTCGCCGCGACTCTCCCTGGCCACGCGGGCACGCCTGCGCCGAGTGACCTGTCCACACGGAACTACGGCCGCTTGGCGGCCCAGCTCGCGACGGCCAAGCGCTGTGACATGGTGCTCGGGTTCAGCATGGGTTCGACCATCGCGCTCGAGATGGCCACCACGGCCGGCTTCACTGGCCCGCTGATCCTGACCGGCGCCAGCTTCTCGAGGAAAGCCGAATCGACGATGCTGGAGGTGCTAGATGCCCTCGCCCGCGTGACCGGCGCGCTCCCGTACGCGTTCATGCGGTCGATGTTTGGCCCGATGCTCAAGCAGAGCACCATTCCAGCGGAACGGCAGGCCGAGCTACTGGCCGAATTCAAGCGCAATCAGCCGAAAGAACTGCGCAGACTTATCCGGGCCTATCTGCGTGACCTGGGGCGTGAACCGTTGATCGGTGACCGGCTCCGTGCACTAGACGCACCCGTTTGGATCGTGCACGCCGACAAGGGCGACGGACGCCTCACCACCCAGGAGCGCCGGTCGCTTGCGGGGTGCCCGAACGTCACGGTTGTAACAATCCCTGGGCGGAGCTTTTTACTGCCCAACGAGCACCCTGCCCAGCTCGCCGATCTCATCGTCGAAGCTCTCGCCACAGTCTCAGCGGCTCCAGCCACTACCGCGACGGACATAACGGAGGCCAGCTCCAGGTTGCACCCTTCGGGGTCATCTCGCAGCCAGCGGGATCGTGAATCAAGGAGCTGATATGACCGGCAATTACCGCAAAGACCCTGAGGCTGTCTCCCGGCTTACCCCGGGGCAGTACCGGGTTACCCAGAAGAACGGCACCGAGCCGCCGTTCGGGAACGAGTACTGGGACAACAAGGAGCCCGGCATCTACGTCGACGTCGTATCCGGCGAGCCGCTGTTCGCCTCGGTCAGCAAGTTCGACAGCCACACCGGCTGGCCGAGCTTCACGGCTCCGATCGAGCCCGGCAACGTGGTCAAGCGCCGCGACTTCCGCATGCTGATACCCAGGACCGAAGTCCGCTCCGCCCACGGCGACAGCCACCTGGGCCACCTGTTCCACGACGGGCCCAAGGAAGCCGGAGGCCTGCGCTACTGCATCAACTCCGCCTCCCTCCGTTTCATCCCGGCCGACGACCTCGAACGCGAGGGCTACGGCGCCTACCGCGAGCTCTTCGAACCGAAAGACAACACCGGCAGCGCGTCATGACCACCGGGAAGGCAATCCCCGCCGACGCCCGCCGCGCCGACCCGGCAACGGGATTAAAGTACTGGGCTGGTTCCTCCGTCGAGATTGACGGCCGAGCCAGTCACGTAGGATGAGCGATCTGACAAGAGATAAGCCGCCAGGTCGGCGAACTCTTCGGACCGGCCAATCCTGCCCAGCGGAATATGGGAGTTCTTAACCATCTGGCGGTACAGCTCTTCCTCCGACTGGCCTGCCGCGTCAGCGCGCCGCTGCCACTGGCCACTTGCAACCAGGCCGATGAGCACGGCGTTGACCCGGATGCCGTGTCCGCCGAGGTCCTTGGAGGCAGCCTTGGTTATGGCCAGGCCAGCAGCACGGGAGGCAGTGGTCGGCAACGACGCGGCTCCAGCGGCCTTGGCGCCAATGTTGAGCACATTGACGATGGCTCCGCCACCAGCCGCGATCAGGTGCGGCACAGCCAGGCGGGTGCAGCGAACGGACGCGAGCACCTTGAGGTTAAGGTCGGCGATCCAGTCGTCGTCGGAGACCTGATCGATCCGTCCTCCGGCGCTCTTGCCCGCGTTGTTCACCAGGCCGTCGAGGCGGCCCCACCGGGTGACGGCCGCATCAACAAATCGTTCAAGGTCAGCCGGGCGAGTGACATCGGCCTGCACTACAAGTGCATCACCCCCGGCGTCACGCAGCCGCTGCTCGGTGACGGCCAGCCGGTGAGAATCCCGCCCGCAGACCGCGACCCGGGCCCGCTCCCCGACGAGGCGATTCGCAAGCGCCGCTCCCAGCCCATCGGTCCCGCCAGTGATAAGCACGACCTTGCCATTCAGGTGCAGATCCATTGAACTATTCTGGCCCAGCCCCTGTTAGCAGCTGGATAGCAACCTCGGGCTCATCGACGTTAACTGACAGATGACCCGCTCTCGGTCGGCTGGGTGACGACTGAGTTGACGTCGTCGAAGATCCCTGGCGCGTTCTGGAACGCGCCGCTGGGGTTGTCCGACAGGGTTGAGTTGTCGATGGTGAGCGTCCCGCCGCCGGAGTTAACCACGAAAAAGATCGCACCGCCGCCCTCATTGGCGGTGTTGCCGCTCATCGCGGTGCCGTCAACCAGCAGGTTGTAACCGGTGCCGTCGGTGTAGATCGCGCCACCGCTGCCGCCGCCCGGGGTCCCTGACTTTGCCGGGTTGGCGCCCGAGCCGATCGCCTTGTTGCCCGTCATCAGGCTGTTGTAGACGGCGAAGTTGGCGAACAGGCCGCTGAGCGCGGCGCCGTTGGAGCAGGAGTTGCCGGTAAAAGTGTCACTGACGATGTAGACCGGAATGCTCATGTCCATACCGGTGGCGCGGATGGCGCCGCCGCCGAGGTCGGGACCGGTGGCGTAGCAGCGGTCACCGCTGAAGACCGAGTTGACCACCTTGAGCTGGCCTCCCTCGTCGAAGATGGCACCGCCGCCGTAGCTGGCGGTCTTCGACTGCTGGGTTGCCGAGTAGGCGTCGGTAAGCGTCAGGTTCTGCACCACCAGCTGCGGCCACTGCTGCTCCCAGCAGTCGCTGGTGGCGTAGGTCTGGGCCGCGTCGCAGGTGTTCATGTAGAGGATCCGGGTGCTGCCGCCGCCGCTCAGCGTGACCTTGCCACCGCCGTCGAGGACGACCTGGTGGCTGGTGTTCACCACCTTGGCAGTGGCGGTCATGGTGATCGTGACCGGCTCAGGACCGCAGTCGAAGGTGATGATGCCGCCCTCCGCGACCGCCTGCACGACAGCCGCAGACGTACACCCGGCGGGCGTGCCGTCGCCGATCACGTGGTCCGGGTGGCTGGTGTCCACCGCCTGGGCCGCCACCGGGACGGCCGCGTGCCCATCCGGGTCCCCCGCATGCAGCGGGGAACCGCCCGATGTGGTCGCACCGCTGGTGCCGACGGCGGCCCGGGTGCTCTCCCTAGCTCGTGCAGCGGTAATGAAAACCGGCTGGCCGTCCTCCGTTCCGGCCTGGGGGCTGAGCGACGCGCTAGCCGGGCGGGGCGCGGAGGCGGTGAAGGGACCGCCGCAGGCCACCGCTCCGGTCAGCAGGAAGCCCGCTGCTACGAGCCTGGCGCAGATCTGGCCCAACCGTCCCACCAGTCGCATGGCTCGCATGCTAGCGCCTTCGCCGCCGGTGACCCCTCGGGTTTCCTGATCAGGGTCCACACAGCCACCACCGGTCCGTTCGGAGAAAAGGCTCTTCATTCCGAACGGACCGTGGTGTCACTTCACAGCAAGCTCCTGCACACGACGGACGACCAGGGCTGCCCGCCCACTGCGGCGGATGCTCTTCGACATCGCCCGCGTCCGTCTGTGGGAAGGCGGAACATAGGGGCATGGTCGACTACCCAGAGCGCTGGAGCTCCCCGTTCACCCAGGTCGAAATGCGCAGGCTGTGGACGTACAGCGACGGTGCTCTCACGGTCAAGGCGTACCGGTTGCTCGGTGGCACTGCCAGGGCCGGAAGTTGGGTACTGGTCGACCAGGCGACCGGGAACATCCAGGGCGTAGTTCCGCCGGGAGAATTCTCACGCCGATTCCGGCTGGTGGACCTGTTCGCCGATGTACCCGGTCTTGCCACCTATCTGGGGACGGTCGCCGCGGCAGACGGTAGCGCCCTGGTGGATCTCGTACTTGATCGCAATCCCTTCATGCTGGCCAACGGGCCCCGGCGGGCGGCAAGGCCCCACGCGCTGATAGTGCCCCGCAGCCGTCGCGACGGCTGGTCGTCGGCCACGACTCAGGAACTGGCGGCCTGTCATGCGGCGATGACCCTCGTCGCCGCGTGGTACCGCAGCATGGACGGCGGCCACGTGGTGTTCAGTGCCAATGACAGCGCACCCAACCTCGACTACCTGCGCGATATGGAAGCCGCGGACGGGACCCTCGTCGACGGCGGCACCGACGTGGCAGTCACCAAAAATCCCCGGCAGGATGTGCAGCACGCCCACTTGCACGCCTTCTACGCTGAACGCGACCGGACCGAGAATTACGAGTCGTCGGCGCTTGAGGGGTATCCCGTCATCGCAGCGGGTCACCGGGCATTCAGTGCCGCCCTCGGCAGCGACGCCGTGCTGGTGGAACCTGACAGCACGAGGCTCGCCGCCGGCGTTAGCGTTGCGGCGCAGCCCTGGGGTGGCACCTACTGCTCTTACCAGCTGGGGGTGGACGGCCCCTTCTGGGTTATGCCTGCACTGGGGCCGTCGATGGACGAGTTCAACCGGCGCCTCGCACGGGCCGATGGTCTCAAGGCGGAACCCGACCCGGGACTGGGCGGGGCCGTCAACCTGGTGCGGCCTAGCCTGACCGACGTGCAGCGGCTCCATGCGGCGCAGCGGGCCACCGCTGAACAGCGGGAGAGTTTCGAGACCTTCGCCGCCCAGCACGGACTGAACGCACAATCGCTGGACATGGATCTCGCACTCCGTACGCCCCGCACTCCGTAGAGCCTGGCCCGGTCGCGTTCAAGCGCCCGCGGCAGCCTCAGTCTCGCCCGGGAAACCTATCGGTCAGGAACGGAGGGCGCCGACGTGTCGAGAAGGCGCCCGCAGCGCATCCGTCAGCAACGCGACCAGCGCATCGAGTTGCACGTCAGCGGACGAGGAGACCTCCTCGTCTGACCCGTCCAGCGCTCGGGCGGCAAGCCCCGCCTTGCTGTCGATCAGCTCGGCGATTCGGGTGTCTATGGTCTGCGCGGCGATGATGCGCCACGCGGTGACCGGTTCGGCCTGCCCGATGCGGTGGCTGCGATCGATGGCCTGGGTCTGCTCGGCGTTGGTCCAGGACAGCTCGGCCAGCACAATGTTCGACGCGACTTGCAGATTGATGCCCACCCCGGCCGCGGTCAGCGAGCACACCGCGACCGCGACGTCCGGGTCGTTCACGAAGGCATCGATATTCGCCTGCCGCGCCTTGGGCGTCTGGTCGCCGCGGATCGACGAGAAGCGCACCCCCTGCCGGGCAAAGGTCTCTTCGGCAGCGTCCATCACGTCGATGTGCTTAGCGAAGAAGACGACCTTGCCGGTGCTGCGGGCCAGCTGCGCCGCGTAGTCCGCGGCCAGTTCGGCCTTCGCCTGGCCGATGTGCCGCATCATGGTGAACACGTTCTCGCCGGATTGCGCGGTCGTCGCGTCCTTCAGCTCCGACCGGGCCACCCGGCGGACCAGGTCGTAGTCAATGCCTTCGACGCCGGTGTCGGAGGACCGGTTCGCGAGCGCTGTCTCGTATTGTGCCACCATCCGGCTGGCGAGGTTCCGCTCTGCCGCCCGGATCGACCGGCCGGCCTGTCCGTCCAGCTCAACGGGGAGATCGGCGATGCGGCGGGCGGGGATGTCGGCGGCCACGTCGAGCTTGCGGCGGCGGACGATGCCGAGGTCGATCACGCACTGGCGCGCCGC
>NZ_JBARCR010000570.1:0-3896 GCF_049794275.1 Trebonia sp. | reverse complement strand
GTACGCGATTGCGCACGGCGCTCGCCCCGCCGCGGCGCGGGCGGCTTGCGCCGGGACTTGCCCTTCCGGCCCGGCAGCCTCCGTGTCGAGGGCTTCGTGGCGGACGCATTCCTGCCCGGCGGCTTTGCCTGCGTCGCCGTTGCCTGCGCCGGAGCGGCCCCTGAGGCCTCGATCTGCGCGGACGCGGCTTGTGCCGGCGCATCCGGCGCCGGCTTGGCCTGTGACGCGCTGGCCTCGGTCGCGGGCTTCTCGATGTCGGATGTCCTGGTCGTGGGAGCCTTGATCGTGGGCGTCCTGGCTGGCGGGGTGCTGCCGGGTGTCCCCGGAACGGGCTGCGGGGACGAAGTGCCCGCGGAGAGATCCTGAGTCATAGAGCCAAGCGTGCGCGGTGTCGATGCGGCGGGGGGATTTGATCTTCTGGCTGTGGATAACTCGGGCGAAATCCACAACGCCACAAAAGTGTTCCTTGACGAAAACTGACGTAGGAGGTAAGGGCAAAACGCCCGCTCGTTTCAATTCCATGATCACGAAAGAAAAGTATGCGTATAGGAAATTTTTCTTTCGTGATCATGAACGCCCCGGCGTGGCGCGTGACGTGGGGGGACGGTGGGGTTTGGGGTACGGAACTCAGCCGCGACGCGGGGCTGCTTTCCGTTAGTGCTGAAGATTTGACCCCGTATGGGGGTCAAATCTTCAGCACTACAGGGCTATGCCTAGGAGGGCGTCGGCTGTGTCGCGGATTAGGCGGGCGTCGGCGGGGGGGACCGATCCTGGGGCGGTCAGTACCGCGTCGGCCCAGGTGTCGATCGCGGCTAGCGCGCCCGGGGCGTCCAGGTCTTCGGCCAGGCGTTCGCGGACCGTGCGCAGGACATCGTCCGCCGCGGGCACGCCCGGGGCCCGGGCTGAGCCCGTCGCGGAGGATACGGCCCTGCGCCAGCGGGTGAGGCGGGTGGTGGCACCCGTCAGGACCTCGGGGGTCCACTCCCAGTCGGAGCGGTAGTGGTGGGCGAGGATGGCCAGGCGGATCGCCATCGGGTCGGTGCCGGAGTCCCGCAGCTTGCTGACGAAAACCAGGTTGCCCAGCGACTTGGACATCTTCTGGCCCCGGTAGGCCACCATGCCGGAGTGCGCGTATACCCGGGCGAAGACGCGGCCGTCGGCCGCGCAGGCGACGCGCGCGTGCGAGGCGCTCATCTCGTGGTGCGGGAACACCAGGTCGCTGCCGCCCGCCTGCACGTCGAAGGCCGCGCCGAGGAACTCCACGGCGATCGCGGCGCACTCCACGTGCCAGCCGGGCCGCCCCGGGCCGAAGCGGGAGTCCCAGGCGGGTTCGCCCGGGCGTTCCGCGCGCCAGACGAGGACGTCGAGCGGGTCCTTCTTGCCCGGCCGGTCCGGGTCGCCGCCGCGCTCGGCGGACAGCGCCGTCATCTGCGCCAGCGACAGTCCAGGTGCGCTGTCCGGGCCGGACAGCGCACCGAACGCCGGGTCGGCGCAGCGGGCGAAGTACGTGTCGCCCTCGAGGTCGTACAGCGAACCGCGGGCGGCGAGGCGCTCGGCGAACCGGTCGATGAGGGGCACCGCCTCCACCGCGCCGATCAGGTGCGCAGGCGGCACTATCCGCAGCGCCTCCATGTCCCGGCGGTACCGGTCGGTCTCGCGCAGCGCGAGCTCCCGCCAGTCGACGCCGTCGCGCTCGGCGCGCTCAAGGAGGGGGTCGTCGACGTCGGTGACGTTCTGCGTGTAGGTGACGTGGTGGCCGGCGTCGAGCCAGGCCCTGACCAGCAGGTCCCACGCGGTGAACGTCGCCGCGTGACCTAGGTGCGTGGCGTCGTAGGGGGTGATCCCGCAGGCGTACAGCGACGCGTCCCGCCCGGTCGCCGCGACGGTCAGCTCACCGGTCGCTGTGTCACGCAGCCGCGGCTCGGGCCCGCGGCCGGGGAGGTCAGGTACCTCGGGCCCACGCCATGCATCCATGAATGCCAGGTTATCGTGCCGCTGCCCGCTGCCCGCAGGGCCGCGGAAGCGCAGGTCCTACGGCTTGGGGAGCGGCGGGGGCAGGGTCGGGAGCAACGACGGCTGGCGGCGCGCCGCGGTCGCCTGCTCGAAGGCGTAGGCGATCGCGAGCAGCCGCGGCTCGCTCCACCGCGGCCCGACGAGCGTCACGCCCACCGGCAGCCCCCGCACGTACCCGAACGGGACGCTGATCGCCGGCCAGCCCGACACCGCCGCCGGGCGGGAGGCGCCGAAGACGCTGTGGTCGCCGAGGATGTAGTCGGTGAGCCACGCCGGGTTCGCGGTGAGCGAGATGATCGCGTCCAGCCTGTGCTCCGCGGTCGGCGTCTCCAGCGAGGCGACCGCCAGCCGGGTCGCGAACCCGCGCAGTTCCAGGTAGTCCGGGTCGGCCAGGTTGCCGGTCGTCGCCTCGGCGGCGTGGAAGATCTCCTGGCCGAACCTGCACAGCACCCACGCGGCGTTGCGCTCGTTGAACTCGATGAGCCCGGCCAGCGAACCCGGGATGTCCGCCCCGCCGTCCACGGTGGCCAGGTACTTGAGGTAGGCGTTGATGCCGTACTTGAACTCGTAGTACAGCGCGTCGAACTCCGGGACCGTGATCTTCTCCACGTCCGGCAGGTCGACCGGGTCGGTCACTATCGCGCCGAGCGACCGCAACGTCCGCACCGCCGCTTCGAGCAGCACCTTCGTGGCGGCGTCCGCCCGGGCGGAGGCGCCCCGCCAGACGCCGATCCGCGCGCCGTCGAGCGCGGCCGGGTCGAGAAACTGGGTGTAGTCGGTGGCAGCGTGAGCCGGCAGCGCGGAGGCGGCGGGATCGTCCGGGTCGGCGGCGGCGAGCACGGACAGCATCGCGGCCGCGTCGGCGACCGACTTGGCCATCGGCCCCGCGGTGTCCTGGACCGGGGACAGCGGCACGATCCCGGTCCGGCTCACCAGGCCGGCCGTCGGCTTGACGCCCACCACGCCGCAGGCGCTCGACGGGGAGACGATCGAGCCGTCGGTCTCGGTGCCCACCGCCAGCGGCGCCAGCCCGGCCGACACCCCGGCCGCCGACCCTGAGCTCGACCCGGACGGGCTCCTGTCGAGCACGTACGGGTTGTTGGCCTGCCCGCCGAGAGACGACCAGCCGCTGCTCGAGTGGGTCGACCGGAAGTTCGCCCACTCCGACAGGTTCGCCTTCGCCAGGATCACCGCGCCCGCCGCGCGCAGCCGGGAGACGATGAAGGCATCCGGCGGGCACGCCGGCAGCAGCGCCGGCGAGCCGGCCGTGGTCGGCATGCCGGCCACCTGGACGTTGTCCTTCACCAGCACGGGGATGCCTTCGAGCGGACCGCGCGGCTGGCCGGACTCCCAGGCGTCGTCGCTGGCCGCGGCCTCAGCAACCGCGTCGTGGTTGACCGTGATCACCGCGTGCAGCGCCGGGTTCAGCTCCTCGATCCGCTCGAGGAAGTGCCGGGTGAGCGCCGTCGCGGTGAGCCGGCCGTCGGCCATCGCCTGGCGCAGTTCGGCCACCGATGACGACACCGGATCGATGCTCATGGACCCGCGTTCGGGGAAGAGTTCTGGCGTTGTCTGGAAATCCGGCATGGCGGCAGGATAAACGCCACTGGTGCTGCTCCGTAACCGCCTAGGATCGCTCCGCATCCCGCAGCAGGTCACTGACCTGCTGGGCTGCCCTGCATACTTGGCTGAGAAGTCGTTCCTGGATCGAGGCGGGCGACCGCACCAGCGGGGACGGCACGGTCAGCGCGGCCACGGTGGACCGCCCGTCGGTCACCGCCGCCGACGCCGCCCACACCCCGCGGTCGATCTCCTCCTCGCTCACCGCCCAGCCGCGCTCAGCCGTCTCCGCGGCGATGCGCTCCAGGCGCGCGGCCGCCTGC
>NZ_JBARCR010000569.1:0-1549 GCF_049794275.1 Trebonia sp. | reverse complement strand
TCGGTCCCGTTCCTCACGATGGCCGATCACTATCTCGGCGGAGCGGCCGTCCTGGCATGGATCGCCGGAATCCTCTCTGTGCTGGCCACCCTGATCGCGGGAGCCGATTCCCAGTCGCGCTTGCTCTTCGACGGCGGCCGGACGGGGCTGCTGCCGGCAAAGCTGGGCCATGTCCACTCCCGGTCCGGCACGCCGGTGAATGCGCTGCTTTTCATGACGGCCGCCGGGCTGGGGATCATCGGGATCTGGTGGGTGTCTCACCTCGTCACCGGGGACACCGGATCGATGGACCCGGTTGGCCTGTACGCCGAGTGCTCGACGATGGCGACGATCGTGATCCTCTTCGTCTACTTCCTGACGATGCTCTCCCTGCCGGTGTTTATGTGGCGCCGCCACCGGGCCTCGTTTTCGCTCCTCAGGCATGTGGTTATCCCGGTCCTCGGGTCCGCCACCCTGATCGTCCCGTTCGTCGAGCTGTGCCAGCCCGGGCAGCCCGCCCCCTACAACGCCTTCCCGTTCATCGCCCTCGCGCTCGTGGCGGCGATCGCGGTGATCGCCTGGCTTGTCGTGCGCCGTCACCCGCACGCCGGAGCAGGTGAAGGAGCGGAAGCCTGAGCGGGGTACGGTCGGGCCATGGCCGACTTCACCGGGGACAATCTGACCGGTTCGCGATTCGAGCGCGTCGACCTCAGCGGCTCGGAGTTCCTGGCGGTCAACCTGAGCGGCAGCCGGTTCCGCGGCGTCGCGCTGAGCGGGTCCGTGCTGCGCGGTGTCGAACTGGGCAACGTCGACATCAACGGCGAGATCGAGAACGTGACGGTCAACGGCGTCGACATCGGGCCGCTGATCGACGCCGAACTGAACAAGCGCTACCCCGACCGGGTCAAGATGCGCCCCGCGGACCCGGCGGGCTTCCGCGAGGCGTGGGACACCGTGGAGCGGCTCTGGGACCAGACCGTCGCCAGGGCCCGCCGTCTGCCGCCGGAGTCGCTGCACGAGCCGGTCGACGGCGAGTGGTCGTTCACCGAGACGCTGCGCCACCTGGCGTTCGCCACCGACGCGTGGATCAGGCGGGCGGTGCTTGGCGACCCGGCGCCGTGGGACCCGCTGGACCTGCCGTGGGACGAGATGCGGGACACCCCCGGGGTGCCCAGGGACCGCGCCGTTCGCCCCTCGCTCGAGACGGTCCTCGCGCTGCGCCGCGACCGGATGTCCACCGTCCGCGAGCTCGTCGACGGCCTGACCGACGCGTCGCTCAGCGCCAGCACCGAACCGGTCGAAGGACCAGGCTGGCCGCCGCCCCGGAGCTTCCCGGTCCGCGAATGCCTGCTGTTCGTCCTCAACGAGGAGTGGGAACACCACCTGTACGCCGAACGGGACCTGGCCGCCCTCGAAGCCCGCCAGCGGGAGGACGCCGATGGACGATCCTTACCGGCTTGAGCGGTTCGCGCAGGCGCAGGATGCCGGCGGCACCTACCAGCGGGCCGTCGCGGAACTGCGCGCGGGCCGGAAGGTGAGCCACTGGATGTGGTTCGTCTTCCCGCAGGTC
>NZ_JBARCR010000568.1:0-2549 GCF_049794275.1 Trebonia sp. | reverse complement strand
CCTCGTGCGCCACCGTCGCGCCGGCGTGCAGCGCGTCGGCGTTGGCCAGCCGCTCCTCCTCGGCGCGCAGCGCGGCCTCCTCGCCGGCCTCCGGCTCGAGCTTCTCGATCTCGGTGAGGCCGGCCCGAAGGGCTTCGGCCTCCGCCGCGCGGGATCGCGCCAGCGAGGTCAGCGTCATGAGCTCCTCGTGCACCTTCCGGTGCCGCTGGAACGTCCGCTGGTAGTCGCCGAGCACGACGGCAAGCTCGGCGCCCGCGTACTTGTCGAGCGCCTCGCGCTGCCTGCCTGGCTTGAGCAGCTGCTGCTGGTCGGACTGGCCGTGCACGGCGACCAGGTCGTCGGCCAGGTAGGTGAGCAGCGACACCGGCACGCTGCGGCCTCCGGCGAACGCCCGGGACCGGCCCTCGGCCGACACCGACCTGGTCAGCACCAGCGTGCCGTCCTCGTCGAGTTCGCCGCCGGCCTCTTCGACCTGGCGGGCTACCTTGCCGGACGGCTCGGTCCTGAGCCGGCCCTCCACCGCCGCGCGCTGCTCGCCGGGCCGGACCCGCGACGGGTCCGCGCGGCCGCCGAACAGCAGGCCGAGCCCGGTCACCACCATCGTCTTGCCCGCGCCTGTCTCGCCGGTCAGCGCGGTGAAACCCGGGGACAGCTCGAGCAGCGCGTCGTCGATGACCCCGAGCCCGGTGATACGCACTTCCTCAAGCATGACCGCCAGCAGTCTCCTTCCTACCCCGCCAGCCTGCGACGGGCAGCCCGAACTTGGCCACCAG
The DNA here is from genome assembly GCF_049794275.1 of Trebonia sp. Lineage (NCBI taxonomy): Bacteria > Bacillati > Actinomycetota > Actinomycetes > Streptosporangiales > Treboniaceae > Trebonia > Trebonia sp. The sequence goes on along the minus strand of NZ_JBARCR010000568.1, from coordinate 1,776 downwards.
CCGGTCGGTGAACGACGCGCCGGCACCCGGCCCGCCGTCCACACCCGGCCCCGGCCCGTGCACCCTCGCAAGGAGCACCGGCAGCGAGCCCCGGCGCACCTCGACCCGGGCACCGGGCGGCAAGTCGAACCTACGACGCCCATCGCACCACATAACGGCTTCTGATGTCTCTGCCCACGCCGGCTCGTGACCGGCCGACTCGGCGCTGAGCCGGCCGGCGTCGGCGTGGGCGGCGACACCCTCGTACACTAGTTCTACCGCGAGAACCGAGTTTGGGGAAACTACCAGCGGCCTGGCGAACAGCGCGTGTGCGCTGATCGGCACCATCAGCAGCGCCTCTACCTCTGGCCACACCACTGGGCCGCCCGCGGAGAACCCGTACGCGGTCGATCCCGTCGGCGTCGCGCAGACCACGCCGTCACATCCCCAGCGGGACAGCGGCCGCCCGTCGACCTCGATGATGACCTCGATCATCCGCTCCCTGCGGGCCTTCTCCACGGTCGCCTCGTTCAGCGCCCAGGTGGCGGCGAGCTCGGTGCCGTTGTCGCGCACTATGACGTCGATCGTCATCCGTTCTTCGACCCGGTACTCCCCCGCGACGAGACGGTCGACGGTCTCGGCGAGCCCGTCGGGTTCTGCCTCGGCGAGGAAGCCGATGTGGCCGAGGTTCACGCCGATCAGCGGGGTCCGCGCCGGACGGGCGATCTCCGCGGCGCGCAGCAGCGTACCGTCGCCGCCGAGCACGATCACCAGTTCCGCGCCCTTGGCCGCTTCAGGGCCTGCCGGCACCTCGGTGACGCCCGCGCAGCGCAGGTCGGGCGCCTCGTCTTCGGCGACCCGCACCGTGACGCCGGCGGCGATCAGCCGCTCGATGACGAACCGCGCGCTGCGCACCGCGTTCTCCTTGCCGGTGTGCACGAGCACGAACATTGTCCGGGGGGAATCAGGCATCGGGTCCCGTCTCGATCGCGTGCCGCAGGGCGTCGTCGGACAGCAGCGGCGCGCCGCGGCGCAGCCACACGAAATACTCCACGTTTCCCGCTGGTCCCGGGAGCGGACTGGCCGTTACATCTCTTACGCCTAGCCCCAGCGAGGCCGCGGCGTCACAGACGGCTCGCACCGCGGCGGCCCGGTCGGTGGGGTCGCGCACCACGCCGCCCGCCCCCACCCGGCCCTTGCCGACCTCGAACTGGGGCTTCACCATCAGCGCGAAGTCCGCGTCCGGCGCGGCGCACGCGACCAGCGCGGGCAGCACCAGGGTCAGCGAGATGAACGACAGGTCCGCCACGACGACCGCGGGCGGCGGGGCCACCAGAGCCGGGTCGAGGGAGCGGACGTTGACCCGGTCCAGGACGGTGACCCGCGGGTCGGTGCGCAGGCTCCAGGCCAGCTGCCCGTATCCCACGTCAACGGCAACGACGTGCGCCGCGCCCGCGCGCAGCAGCACGTCGGTGAACCCGCCGGTGGACGCGCCCGCGTCCAGGCACCGCTTCCCCGCCACGGTCAGGCCGCCGTCGGCGAAGACGCGCAGGGCGCCGGCGAGCTTGTGCCCGCCGCGCGAGACGTACTGCGGACCCTCGTCATCGGCAGTGACCGTCACCGGGGCGTCCCTGTTCACCTGGGTCGCGGCCTTGGCCGCGGTCTGCCCTGACACCGCCACCCGGCCCGCGGCGATCAGCTCCGCCGCCTGCTCACGGGACCTGGCCAGCCCCCGCCTGACAAGCTCGGCGTCCAGCCTGGACCGCACGGTCACCGGCGGTCCAGCTCCCCTTGCTC